>JALGTY010000027.1 GCA_029821145.1 Candidatus Zipacnadia bacterium | reverse complement strand
TGAAGGTGGTCAAATTGTCAAATTCAAGGGCGTCGCTGGGCGGACGCTGGCCGGGGGTTATTGAGGCCTACCGCGACTACTTGCCCGTAACTGACGAAACCCCCCGCATCACGCTTCTGGAGGGCGACACGCCTCTGATACCCAGCCGGCATATCGGGCCATCGCTGCCCTGTGATGTCGAACTCTATTTCAAGTACGAGGGCACCAACCCCACCGGCTCCTTCAAGGATCGTGGGATGACGATGGCTGTGTCGAAGGCCAAGGAGCGCGGTGTGGAGATTACCATGTGTGCCTCCACCGGCAACACTTCGGCCTCGGCGGCGGCATACTCGGCCCGCGCGGGCATGAGTTGCATCGTCCTGATACCGAGCGGCAAGATCGCCTTCGGCAAGCTTTCGCAGGCGCTCATCCACGGCGCTCGCACGGTACAGGTGGACGGCAACTTCGACGACTGCCTGCGCATTGTGCGCGAGATTACCGACCGCTATCCCATCGAGCTGGTCAACAGCCTCAACCCGATGCGCATGGAGGGGCAGAAGACGGCGGCATTTGAGATTTGCGACCGGCTTGGCGGCCCGCCTGATATTCACATCCTGCCGGTCGGCAATGCCGGCAACATCACCGCCTACTGGTGGGGCTATCAGCAGTACAAAGAGGTCGGCAAGATTTCCGAACTACCGCGCATGGTTGGGTTCCAGGCGGCCGGGGCCGCACCCCTGGTCCACGGCAAGCCGATAGCCGATCCCGAAACCATCGCCACTGCCATTCGCATCGGCGCTCCAGCACGCTGGGACGATGCGATGGCCGCCATGAATGACAGTGGCGGCCTGGTGGACGCCGTCACCGATGAAGAGATTCTACAGGCTTATCAGCTACTGGCTTCTGAGGAAGGGATTTTTGTTGAGCCGGCGTCGGCGGCTTCCGTGGCAGGACTTCTGAAGCTGGCGGCCAATGAGTATCTTGACAGCCGCCGCAGACTGAGGCCTTGGTGGACCTGCTGGGTCTATAAAGCCATTATCGCGTGGCTGTGGCTTCTACCTTACCATTGCCGCGTGGCTCGGGCTTCCAGCCCGAGTCGTCGTTGCCGTAGCCGTAGCCTTTGGAGGGGCCGCGCCGAGCAGCGCACAGTCCTTTCGTGCGCTGGGAGACCGGCCCACTGACAACAACCCGGGGAGTGGGAACCTATGACCGACAGCCCGCAGCAAGCCGTACTGGCCACCGACCTGCCTGGAGCCATCTCGCGCCGGCAGGGCAAGGTGCGTGACATCTACGAGTTCGAGGAGGCCCTGCTGATCGTCGCCAGCGACCGGATCTCGGCCTTCGATGTCGTCATGCCCAACGGCATCCCTGAAAAGGGCAAGGTACTCACCCAGCTTTCGCTGTTCTGGTTCGATAGGCTGGCTGCTGTAGTGCCCAACCATCTAATCAGCGCCGATGTAGCCGATTTCCCCGCTGCCTTGGCCGATTGCGCGGACCTGCTGGTCGGCCGCAGCATGTGGGTCAAGAAAGCCGAGGTGGTGCCGATTGAGTGCGTAGCCCGTGGGTATCTGAGCGGCTCGGCGTGGAAATCGTACCAGCAATCCGGAGAAATCTGCGGCCATAAGCTCCCAGAGGGCCTGGTGGAGTCTGACAAGTTGCCGGAGCCGATATTCACGCCCGCTACCAAGGCCGAATCCGGCCATGACGAGAACATCGCGACCGAGCTTTGCGCCGAGATGGTGGGCGATGAGCTGGCCCAGCGGCTTGAAGACACTACGCTGGCGCTTTATCTGCAGGCTTCCGAGTACGTGGCCGAGCGCGGCCTGATCCTGTGCGACACCAAGTTCGAGTTCGGCCTCATTGACGGCGAGCTGACGCTCATTGACGAGGCGCTGACGCCGGACTCCTCGCGCTACTGGGATGCGGAGATCTACGAGCCGGGCAGGCCGCAGGACTCCCTGGACAAGCAGCCGGTGCGGGATTATCTGGAGACCCTGGACTGGAACAAGGAGCCGCCGGCCCCGGTGCTGCCACCCGAAATTGTAGCCAACACGCGCCAGACCTACCGCACCATCTACCGACGCATCACCGGCCACGAACTTCCGTGACGTGCCTGTGGCCGATTGTTCATGATCGTGTGGGAAGCCTATCAAAGACGGGTGCGGGAGCCTTGACACCACCGTTGCGAGGGCCGGAATGGCCGAGGGAATCGCGCTGATAACTGAGCTATTCCGCCGCGCCCTGAGCGACTTTGCAATGCTCGCGGCGGGTGACCGGGTGCTGGTAGCGGTGTCTGGCGGGCAGGACTCGGTGGCGCTGCTGGCTCTGCTGAGCGACCTGCCGGCCGACCATCAAGTCGATCTGGTGGTGGGGCACTACAACCACGGCCTGCGCCCTGAAGCCGCCGCCGAGGAGCAGTTTGTGGTGGACCTGGGCGAACACTTCGGATGCCGAGTGGTCACCGGCAGCGGCGATGTGGGCGCCTATGCACAGGAGAACGAACTCAACCTGGAGGCTGCCGGTCGGGAGCTGCGCTACGGCTTCCTGCGCGAGCAGGCCAAGGCGACCGGCTGCAACAAGATCGTTTTGGGCCACACTGCAAGCGATGTCGCCGAGACGCTGTTGATGAACCTGCTGCGCGGCGCCGGAATTGATGGCCTGGCGTCCATCGCACCGGTCCGCGACAATATGATCAGGCCGCTGGTGTACGTGTCGCGCGACCAGACGGCTGAGTACTGCGATGCACGGGAGTTGGCCTTTTGCCTGGATTCCAGTAACCTGAACACCGACCAGTTTCACCGCAACCACATCCGCCACCACTTGCTGCCTGCACTGGAGCGAGACTACGGCCCGGGGGTGCAGCAGGCGCTGCTGCGGGCCGCCCTGGCCGTGCGTGACGAGCTGGACTGGACCGAGGCCCACGTGCGGCAAGCCTTGACCGACTGCCAGACCGCCGAGGACGCGGCAGTCAGTCTGCTGGTCAGCACCGCCGCACAACTGCCTGCCGGCCTGCTGCACCGGGTTCTGCGGCTGGCCTGCACGGAGGCGAATCTGGATATTCGCGCCTTCGGGTGGGAACATTGGCAGGGGATGGCGAAGATTATATACGGGGAGGCCGGCAGCGGGCAGATCTCGCTCCCCCAGGGCCTGGTTGCACGCCGACAATACGAGCGTTTTTTCGTCGAACAGGCCAGCGAAGCGGCTTCGGAGACGCCAGAAGTATTCAAATTGGCGCTGAAAATGCCCGGGAAAACGAAACTTCCTGACGGGCGTTTTGTTAGTATAAGTAGAAAAGAAAGCGCGCCGACGCAATTTCCGGCCGCAGATGCGCCCTCGGCTGTCTTAGACGCCGATGCAGCCGGCGCTGAACTGTATGTCCGGCCGGTGCGGCGCGGCGACCGCTTCAGGCCGCTGGGCATGAGCGGAACCAAGAAGGTGAGCGAGTTTCTCATTGATGAAAAGGTTCCGGCAGACCGGCGTGGCAGCGTGTTGGCCGTCGTTGACAGCAATGACGAGACACTGTGGCTGGTGGGCTACCGCATCAGCCAGGTCGCCGCAATCGGACCTGAGACGGAATCATATTATTATGTGAATGTGTCGAGCGGGGGGCCCGACCTACGCGTTGATGAATAGTCGGGCTCAGACAGTGATGCTGCAAATCGCAGTTCTAGCGAAGGATGACACGGATGAAACAGAATCCTATAGTAATAATCGTCGTGATGATTGCCATGGCCTATGCCTTCTATATGATCCCGCAACTTTCACAGAAGGCGCAGACGCGCTACTCGTATGAACACTACTCCGAGTTCTACAAGGACTTCACGGGCAACAATATCGAAGAAGTGACACTGGTCAACCGTGAGCGTGCTGAGGGCAAGTTCAGGGTCGGCGCCAAACAGCCATATGAGACTTTCAGTGTAACGATCCCGTCGGATGAGGCCCTGGCAGTGAAGCTGGTGGCGGTTGCGCCGGAGGGCACCAAGGTAGGCACCTCTACTGGCGGGTGGTCGGAGAAGCTGCTGATGGCTGCGCTCAACATATTTCCTTTCTTGATCATCATCGTCATCTTCTACCTGTTCCTGATGCGGCAGATGCGCGCCAGTGGCGGCCAGGCACTATCGTTCGGTCGGAGCCAGGCGAAAATGCTCGCCGACAACTTCCCCAGAGTCACCTTCGACGATGTCGCGGGCATGGAGGAGGTCAAGGAGGAGCTTCAGGAGGTCGTCGCATTCTTGCGCGAGCCGGAGAAGTTCCGGGCGCTCGGTGCGAAGATACCTCGGGGCGTGCTGCTGCTGGGCCCACCCGGATGCGGCAAGACGCTGCTGGCCAGAGCCGTGGCCGGTGAAGCAGGTGTAGATTTCTTCTATATGTCCGGCTCCGACTTCGTCGAGATGTTCGTGGGTGTGGGGGCTTCACGTGTCCGCGACCTCTTCGAGCAGGCGAAGGAAAACCGTCCAGCGATTATTTTCATTGACGAGCTTGACGCGGTCGGGAGGCTGCGAGGCGCGGGCCTGGGCGGTGGCCACGACGAGCGCGAACAGACGCTCAACGCCCTGCTGGTGGAGATGGATGGCTTTGACCCCAACGATGACATCATCCTGCTGTCGGCGACCAACCGCCCGGATGTGCTGGACCCGGCGTTGCTGCGGCCCGGTCGTTTCGACCGTCATATAGTAGTTCCTAACCCGAATGTCGCGGAACGAGAGGCAATCCTGAGGATCTACGCGGAAGATAAGCCCATTGGTGAGGAGGTTGATCTAAAGATGCTGGCGCGGCGGACTGCGGGCTTCTCCGGCGCCGACATCGAGAACCTGGTCAACGAGGCAGCATTGCTCGCTGCGCGCCGTGACAAGGAGGCCGTCGAGATGGTGGAATTCGATGAGGCCATCGAACGCGTCATCGCCGGCCCGGAGCGCAAGAGCCGTGTTATGAAGGAAGAGGAGCGGAAGGTGCTGGCTTACCATGAGGCCGGGCATGGGCTTGTGGGTAGCCTGCTGCCGGATTTCGACAGGACCTACAAGGTGACCATTCTGCCTCGGGGCCAGACTCTCGGCTATACCATCAGCCTGCCGGAGGACGACCGCTACCTGATGAGCCGCACCGAGATGCTGCACCACATGATTCAAGCCCTCGGTGGGCGCGCGGCGGAGGAAATCGTCATCGGCGATGTCACCACTGGAGCCGCCAACGACCTGGAGAAGGTGTCTGACATTGCGCGTGCTATGGTCACAGAATATGGGATGAGCGAGGATCTCGGCCCCTTGACCTACGGGAAGAAACACGGCCCGGTCTTTCTGGCCAGAGACCTGAGCGAGGAGCGCAACTACTCCGAGGACGTCGCCAAACGGATTGACGCTGAGGTGCGCCGGATTATCGAGGAATGCTATGAGCGTGCCAAGCAGATAATCTCGGAGAGGCGCGAAACACTGGATAAGCTGGTCGAAGCGCTGCTTGAGAAAGAGACGCTGAATCGGGAAGAGGTCGAGGCGATCATCAATACCGGGCAGCTTCCTGCGGAAGATGAGGAGCCGGCGAAGGACGGGCCGGCTGAGTCGGTAACCACCGTAGCGGATGAGCCGGCGGACCAGGCCGGGCCGGAGGCAATGCCGCCGGGGCTGCCGGACCCGCAGAGGCCATAAAGGCGGGCCTGCCGTGCGTATCGTCATCTCCGCATAGGTGCTTTCATGGTGTGTCATCTCGGCCTCGGTGCCAATATCGCATATCCGGCATATCAGTTGGCGGCGGCTATCTCGGCACTGGCTGCGTCACCTGAAATGTCGCTGCACCGCATCTCATCAGTCTATCTCACCAAACCGGCAGGCTTCACCGATCAGCCGAGCTTTTTCAATATGGCGCTCGCCATCAGGACCAACCTTAGCCCCTCCGAGTTGCTCAACGTCATCGCCAACATCGAGAGCGCATTGGGGCGCGAGCGGAGCATTAAGGATGGCCCGCGCACCATTGATATTGATATCCTTGTCTGCGGCCAGATCACCTGCGAGCGGGCCGAGCTTACGGTGCCGCACCCGCGGATGAAAGAGCGCCAGTTCGTGCTGACGCCGTTGAGCGAGATAGCGCCCGATCTCATCCTGCCCGACGGTTGCGTGGTAGCTCAACTGGTCGAAGACGACTGCCGAGAGGTGTGCAGGCTCGGGCGCCTGGCTGGACTGGTCCGCGCCGGCAGATTTGTCCCTGAGGTGTGTGCAGATGCTCAGTAGCATAGTGGGCGTTGATCAGCGCGTGACGTTGTTCCGCGAGCTGGCTACTCTGGTCAACTCCGGTGTCAGCATCGGCGAGGCCTTGAGTATTCTTCAGACCCGCCCGGGCAGTCCAGAGCTGAGAGCGGCAATCGCCGACGCGGCCAAGCGGGTGTCCTACGGGGAGCGCTTCTCAGACGTGATGGCAAGGCATCCGAAAGTATTCAGCTCTCTGAACCTGGCGATGATCGCTGCCGGGGAGAAGGGCGGGCGTCTGGATGAGATGCTCAACGAGGTCGCCGACTATCTGGAGAAAGAACAAGAACTGCGCCGGATGCTGTCGCGTGAGACTTTTTATCCGAAGGTCCTCGTCGGCGCGGCGATCTTTATTCCGCTGATCGCGCGGATGGTGATTGCCGGCGTCATGAACGGGACGGGCGCGGCGATGCTGGTGGGGCTGAAGGCGTTCGCGGGCTATCTTGTCTTCTTCCTGGTGATTGCGGCGCTGTGGTTCGCCTACCGCAAGTACCGGGAGACGGATCAGGGGGCCGAGAATATTGATCGCGCCAAGCTTAGTATCCCGGTTCTGGGCGTTGTAATCTCACAGCTAGCGTGGGCCAAGATCTGCCGGGCCATCGGCGCACTCTACAAGGCCGGCCTGACCACCGCGCAGGCGCTGGAGTTCGCCGGGCCAGCCAGCGGCAACCGCGCCCTGGAGGCTACGCTGACAAAGGCCATACCGCACGTGCAAAAAGGCCTCCCGCTGTCCGAGGCTCTTACCAAGAGCGGCTACATACCCGACTTGCCGCTGCGGATGCTGCAAACCGGGGAGAAAACCGGCGACATTGACGCCACTATGGAAAAAGTGGCCGACCACTTTGAAGCGCAGTCCAGAACCTCCATACAACGCATGGCGATTTTGATCGTGCCGATTGCCGTGGTCATAATGGGAGTTGTTGTACTGCTCATGGCTGCCAGCGCCTACGGCGGCTACTTCAACGAGATGTTGGACTCGTATTAGTGCCATCAGCCTGTCAGAAAACTGCAGATGATAAGTGATGCCGATCGCCAGTCGAATAGATGAAGTCCGTTCGATCGTCCGGCGCGTGCGGGGCAACGGCGATAGCGTCGGGCTGGTACCCACGATGGGCGCGCTGCACGAGGGGCACAGTGCCTTGCTTCGACGCGCCAGGCAGACAGACGACTTCGTGGTTGTCAGTATTTTCGTCAACCCCACGCAATTCGGGCCCTCTGATGACTTCGAGAAATACCCGCGCCAACTGGAAAAAGATGCGGCTGTTGCCGAGGAGCTTGGCGTGGACCTGGTATTTGCACCCACTGCAGAGGAAATGTATTCGCCGGATTCTTGCACTTATGTTGAGGTCGGGGAGCTTACTGAAGAGTTGTGTGGTGCTTTCCGGCCGGGGCATTTTCGGGGCGTGGCCACCGTGGTGAGCAAACTGTTCAACATCGTCAGCCCCGACCGGGCGTACTTCGGGCAGAAAGACTACCAGCAATTGCTGGTCATCGAGCGTATGATCAGGGACCTGGATATGCCCGTGGAAATAGTTGCCTGCCCGACGGTTCGTGAGGCTGACGGTCTGGCGATTTCTTCGCGCAATGAGTATCTGACACCGGAGCAGCGGTCGGCCGCGCCGGCTATCTATCAGGCTTTGCAGAAGGGCGCCGAGGCGGTTAGAGGCGGTGCGAGTGCCAAAGAGGCCGAAGCGATGGTTGCCGCGCACATTGAGAATGAGCCGCTATTAGAGCTACAATACGCCCGTGCGGTGGACCCGCACACCCTGGCCGAGCCTGGCTCTGCCGGCCCGCCAATCCTGCTGGCCGTCGCCGCATTTGCAGGTGACACGCGTCTGATAGACAATATAGTAGTGGAGGAATGATCGTGTCGGGCTGGAAGCCCGACCTACGCGACAATAATCAAGCAAGCTGGATGCACGCGGATAATGAGTGTGTTGGAAACTAGGCTATGGCAGAGCGCAATTACTCGATAAGGTCGCTGGTCACGCGGGCGCTGGGCGAGGACATCGGCCCGGGAGACGTGACCTCCGAACTGACAATCCCGACCGAGGCAATGGCACGGGGGCGCTTCTTCGCCAAGCAGGATGGGGTGCTCTCCGGTCTCGGGGTGTGCGAGGAATGCTTTCGCCAACTCGATGCAAGCTGTGTCCTTGAGGCACTGCTGGACGAGGGCGATAGCTTCAGCAGCGGCACTGATATTGCGATCGTCAGCGGCCCGGCGCGTGCGGTGCTGGGTGCCGAACGCACCGCGCTTAACTTCCTGCAGCGCCTTTGCGGAATCGCCACTCTTACGCGCAGCTTCGTTGACGCCATAGCCGGCACCAGCGCTAGCATCGTTGACACGCGCAAGACCAGTCCGTGCCTGCGGGCTCTGGAAAAGCGCGCGGTCAAGGCCGGCGGCGGACACAACCATCGTTTTGCGCTCTACGACGGCATCCTGCTCAAGGACAACCATATCGCAATCGCCGGCGGAGTGCAGGCTGCAATCGCCGCCGCCCGCGCCGGTCGGACACATACTTTGAAGATCGAGATCGAGGTTACCGACCTCGACCAGCTCCGCGAGGCGATCGAGGCCGGGGCCGATGTGGTAATGCTGGATAATATGACGCCAGAGCAGCTTGCCGAGGCAGTAAGGGTCGCCGACGGGCGGGTGCTCACGGAGGCCTCGGGAGGTATCGGGCTCGACAACGTGGCCGCCATCGCCGCCACCGGCGTTGATTTGATATCGGTGGGCGCGCTGACCCATTCGGCACCGGCAATAGATATTAGCCTGGAAGTTGCTGCGGTCTGAGGCGTTTGCCAAGATATTGTGTAGAAAGGAGATTGTGTAGTGGCATCGAGATTACGCCCGGTGAGCATCGCTGTAGCCGTGCTCGGGACCTTGATGATTTGCAGCATCGCTGTGGCGCAGGGGCCGGCGCAAAACATCGGCCTGCATCGGCCGTACCGGTGTTCGGTGCCACTTCTGGTGGGGTGGACCGGATTAGTGGACGGCAACCACGAGGCCGATACCGCACCGGAGTGCTTTGCAACTGCCAACACAGATAAGTTCCCGAAATACATCACTATTGACCTGGGAGCGACGTGTACCATCAACCGGGTCGTCGTCTATAACTCCGCAAATGGTAATACCAAGAAAGTGTCTCTCGAATGCTCGGTGGACGCTCGGAAATACCAGCACCTGCGGCAGGGCTTCATCTTTCCCGACCGCACGGCGATGGCGCTTTCGCACGAGTTCAAACCTCGGCAGGCCCGCTACGTGCGCCTCACGCTCTATGATACCTGGGGCAAGGGGTTGGGTGGGGACAACTGCATGTTTCTGCGCGAGGTCGAGGTCTATGGCCGGCGACCAGATGCGGCGGTCGGAAAGCCGCCTAACCCGCTGACGGCCTTCAAGGGACAAGAAATGACCGTCGCCTATCCCAGCCTGAAGATATTTCGCCGCTACTGCCTCAACAACAAGGATGCGCCACTGCGCATGTGGCTGCTGGGGGATTCGTTTGCTGTCGGCGATGAGGAGGCTGCTCACTGGACCGCACTGCTGACAGCCCGACTCCAGGAGCGATACGAGAAGACACCTGAGGCTGAGCACGGCGGCTGTAGTCCCTTTACACTGGCCGACTGTCAGCTTTTCCTGGATCAACAGGAAGACAATGAGCCGGACCTGGTGATCCTGACGCTCGGCTGCGACGCCGCCGTCAGCCAGTTGCAGATGGCCGCATTTCGCGCCGCAGCCGGCGACATCATCAAGCTGCTGGCTGAGAAGACCAACGCTGTGGTGGTGGTTCTGACGCCGCCACCGGTGGCGCACGACAAGACTCTGAAGCTGTACGAGGTGGCGGCCAACGTGGACAGCGCAGCGTACGCCTGGCAGCTTGAGCTATTGGCTCAGACCCACAAATTGCCCGTCATGCGCACCGGCGCGGTGTTGGGCAACTCCAGCTACGATCTGGAAGACCTCTACGCCGACAACATGCACCTTTCTGATCGCGGGCATGAGACACTCGCCATCGCGCTGGACCGGCTGCTGGCCGGGGAATAGGAATACAGGAAGGCTCTAAGGCAGTTGCTGGGAGGGAAGCGCACATATCATCATGCGAACGGCACTCGGCGTCATCGTGGGCTTGGCTTTGTTCTTCCCCGGTATTGTGTTATTGCAGTGGTTCAGCACCGCACTGGGCCTGTACGATGACATGACCCTGACCGACGGTTGCCTGGTCATGATCATCATCCTGCTGTCAATCCTGCTGGCACGCAGCAACCGGGGCGACGACAGTGCACCAGGGCAGCGGGATGCGACACTCGCAGGCCCTTCTTCACGAGAGTCGCGCGGACGCCGACCACGCGGCCGGACTGAGCCGTAAAATGAGCCGGCCCGTCCGAATAACTTGACGGCATGGGCTCAAAGGTGAGGATACAATGAACGTACTGCTCATCGCAATTGATACGCTGCGCGCCGACCATCTCGGTTGCTATGGCTACGATCTTGCCACCAGCCCGCAGATTGACAATATCGCCGCCAATGGCGTGCTTTTCGAGGAGTTCATCGCACCCCATATTCCCACACATCCCGGCTTTACCACCATCATGACCGGCAAGGACGTTTTCGAGCATCACATCGTCACCCAGGGCGGCGCGAAAGAGCTGTCAGAGCAGATCAGGACTCTTCCCGAAATTCTGCACGAACATGGCTACTTCACCGCCGCGGCCGACAACATGGGACGCTGGTTCGAGCGCGGCTATGATCTGTACAAGCGGTTCAGGTGGGGCAGAAAGACCACAAATCCATGGCGCAAGGGCGAAGCCGTCAACAGAGCAGCCTTCAAGGTGTTAGAAGCGTGCGACAGCCAGGACAAGCCATGGTTTGCCTTCCTGCACTACTGGGACCCGCACACGCCCTACCTCCCTCCACGGCCATTTGACCGCATGTTCTACCACGGCGACGAAGAGGACCCCACCAAAGACTCGGCCTACGAGATGATGAACAACTACCCGGCCTTCCAGCACTATTTCGCGCAGTGGATGCCGGGCATTACTGATGTCGAGTTCCCCAAGGCCCAGTACGACGCGGAGATCGCCTACTGCGACGCCTGCCTGTCACACATCTTCACCTGCCTCAAGCAGATGCGCGGGGCCGAGGACACGCTGATTATTATCACCTCCGACCACGGTGAGGAACTCGACGAGCACGAAATGTGGTTCGACCATCACGGCCTTTATGAGACCAACATGGCCGTACCGCTGATTCTTCACCATCCGGAATACTTCAGCGGCGGCCGGCGCGTCGCCGGCATGACCGTCCACCAGGACATAGCCCCGACCATATTGGATGCGGCGGGACTTGCGCAGGCTAGCGCCGATAACCAGCTAGAAGGCGAGAGCCTGCTTTCGCTGGCCGAAGCGGAAAGCGACACCGGCACTCGGCAAAGCGTGTATATCAGCGAATGTGCATGGATGAAGAAGCGGGGGCTGCGTACCGGGCAGTACAAGTTTATTGAATCGCTGTACGACGAGTTGCACAAACGACCGCCCTTCGAACTCTACGACCTGCAGGCCGATCCTGCCGAACAGCACAACCTCGCCGAAGAGAAGCCCGAACTGTTGCAAAGCTTCCGCGATGAGTTGGCGACGCTGATTGAGAAAAGACTTGGCGAAACCGGCGGCACTGACCCGATCCTGGAGCAGGACATTACTATGACCCAAATAGGCAGTGTTGAGGTGGCCGTCCCGGATGACCAGATCCTGGAAAAGGACGACTGAGGCTGCCGGCTCTGCGTAGCCAGCCTCAGGGAGTGATGAGAGTGTCGGAGCCCAAGAGTACAATTGTGAGATGGTCAAAGGTCGCGGTTGTGTTGCTGCTGCTGGCCGTCGTGATGGCGATGACATCGTGTGGAAGGCAGCAGCAGGAGAGTTCTGCGGCTCAAGTGCAGCCGCCTGTCCCCGTGACACTCGCGCAGGAAGATACCCCGGCAGCGGAGGAAGAAGAGATGAGTTGGCAGCTTGAAAGCAGCGCGTTTGAAGATGGTGCAAACATTCCAATCGAGTACACGTGCTCAGGTGAGGACGTTTCGCCACCGTTGGACTGGACCGACCCGCCGGAGGGCACTGCACAACTGGCATTGATATGCGATGATCCGGATGCGCCGGGCGGAACCTGGGTACACTGGGTCATCTATGGGATGCCGGCCGATGTGCGAAAGCTACCGCGCGCTGTGCCGCCTGAAGAAACGCTGACGGAGCCGGTGATAGCCACGCAGGGCCGCAATGATTTTCGCACAGTCGGGTACCGTGGCCCGTGCCCGCCGCCTGGAGCACCGCACCGGTATTCATTCCGCCTGTATGCACTAAGCGAAGAGCTAGACCTCGCGCCCAATGCCACCAAGGCCGACCTGGTAGCGGCGATGGAGGGGAAGGTGCTGGCTGAGGCGAAACTTATGGGCAAGTTCGCCCGGTGAGGTCAGCCGCATGCCGCCGCAGTGTAGTTCGCACACGTACCCCTGACCAGTATCGGGTCAGAGGAGCTTGTCATGTGAGAGGTGAAAGAAAGGATGCCGAAGTCAGAACGTACAGATAGTGAACTGGAGCTCAGCGCGCTTAAGAGGAGCATATCCCAGTTGACCAAGGATGCACCCGATCTCCAAGGATCATTTGGGAACTTCCTGGGGGCCGTCCTTAGCGAAGGTGCGCTGTCGGTCAAGACCAAGGAACTAATCGCCCTGGGCATAGCCGTCTCCAAGGCGTGCAAGTCGTGCACTGTCCTGCACGTGTCCAAGGGCCTGGAAGCGGGCCTGACCCGTGAGGAGATGATTGAGGCCGGTTATGTTGCCATACTCATGGGTGGCGGGCCGGCCTTTACCACCATGCAATACCTACTCAAGGCGCTGGACGATCTCGAGAAGTAAGCTGCATGCAGAGACGAGAGCGCCAGCAGATTCTGCTGGCGCTCTTTTTCTCGCCACGGTCCGAACAGGCCGTGGCTACCTATTTCGGAGGTATGTGAATGGCGCGGCCGAGTGCGTCCAGAGCGGCCTCGCCTACCGCCTCAAACAGCGTCGGGTGAGCGTGGCACGTTTCGGCCACGTCCAGCGCTGACATACGGTTCTGCACCGCTACGGCCAGCAGGGATATCAAGTCGGCGGCGCTATCGCCGATGATGCTGGCGCCGATTACTCTGTCGCTCTTCGCGTCAACAATGACCTTGACAAAGCCGATGCGAGAGCGCGTGGCAGCAGCTTTGCCCAGGGCCGAGAAGTCGAACCTGCCGACCTTCACAAGCCTGCCTGTCTCTTTGGCTTCGTACTCCCTGAGGCCGACCGAGGCTATCTCAGGATGTGTGTACATAGCGGCCGGAATGGCTAGGTCGCAGCGCCGGTCTCTTACACGGAGGGTGATCTCAGCGGCGCAAGTGCCCTCGCAGGAGGCCTGGTGTGCCAGACCGATGCCGCGTATGCAGTCCCCGATGGCATAGACGCTCTCGACGTTTGTCTGCAGCGCTTCATTAACTATTATCCCGAACTTGTCTGTCTCAATGCCGACTTCCTCCAGGCCCATATCTTCGATGTTGGGACACCGGCCTGCCGCCAGCATAACCATGTCCACATCAATGGCTTCTGTCGTATCTTCGCATTCGTACTCCACACGCTTGCCGCCCTTGCAATCGCTGATGCAGGAGCACTTGCAGGAGGTGTGAACGCGCACCCCCAGTTTACTGAGTTCGCTGGCCAGTATCTGGCTGATTTCCGGCTCTTCTGTGGGCACAATGCGGTCCATCATCTCGAAGAGATGCACCTGAGTGCCCATCTGCGAATAGATATAGGCGAACTCGGAGCCGAGAGCGCCGCCGCCGATTATGGCCAGCTCCTGCGGCGGGCCGGGAAGTGCCACGCCGTCGTCGCTGGTGATGACACTGTCACCGTTATCGCACGGCATCGGCGGGCAAGCGGGCAGTGAACCGGTCGCCCAGATGATGTGCGGGGCCTCGAGTATGCCTTTTACCTCGCCATCAGCCTCCACGGTCACCTCGTTCGGTCCCGTGAGGCGCCCGCGGCCGCCCGTAGCAGCGATCTTGTTACTCTTCAGCAGGTTGGCGATGCCCTTGGCCATCTGGTCCACAGTTCGCCTGGCATGGGCGCGGACTTTGTCAAAATCGATCTGGGGCGCGCCGAAGGTGATGCCCACGGCTTTTGCTGCCCTGGCATTCTGAATCTGGGCTGCGCAATGGATCAGGGCTTTGGAGGGGATGCAGCCACGGTTGAGACACGTGCCGCCCAGGTCGTCGTTGTGCACGAGTGCTACCTGGGCGCCCAGTTGTGCGGCTCGTATCGCCGCCACATAGCCGCCCGGGCCGCCGCCGACTACAATGATGTCAACTTTCTTAGCCAAATCTGCAACTCCTTCATAGGTCGGGTTCGAGTACGATCTTCATGCCCTCGCGCCGCTCAAGTGTCGCCAGTGCCTCATTCGCCTCCTGGAGCGGGAAGCGATGGGTCACCATCTCGGCCATCGGGTACTTGCCGCTCAATGCTAGCTGCACAGCCTGGTACATGTGGCGGGCGTCGGATACCCAGACTCCCTGCAAGCGGAGATTCTTGAGAGATATGTCCTCGTATATCGCTATCGGCGTTTCGCCCTGTGGCACTGCCACGCCGACAACGGATACCGTGCCGCCGCGCGCGGCCAGGTCAATAGCCTCAGGCACTGTATGCCTCGTGCCTGCCGCGTCTATTACAACGTCCGGGCCGATGCCGTGGGTCATATCGCGCACCATCTGCTTGCGCTCGGCCGCATCCACCTCATGTACACTTACAGGCGTGCAGCCGAATGCTTCGGCCAGCTTCATCCGGTCCACGCCGCGTTCAGTGCCGAAGATAATGACCTGCGAGGCGCCGCGCTCCATGGCGAAAGCCGCGCAGTAGATGCCCAGCGGCCCTGGCCCCAACACAACGACAGTGTCGCCGATCTGTACGTCAGCCAACTCCATTGCGTGGGCCGCCGTTGCCCCGGAGCACGTGGCCGAAACCAGGATCGCTTCATCAATTTCCTCGGGCAGCTTGATGATCTCGCTTTGGGGCCGGACGTAGAGCACCTCGGCATAGCAGCCGTTGAAATGCGGAGGATCGGCGCAAGGTAGCGTAATGCCGTACACCTTGCGATACATGCACAGCGAGGGCTCCCGCTTTGCGGCGCAGTAGTAACAGCGGCCGCAGGTCACGGCTCGGTGCCAGACGATCTTGTCGCCCGGCTGCAGCAGCTCGCCGAACATGTCGAGCTTTTCGCCACCGGTGGCAATGACTCTGCCGACACCTTCGTGGCCGACTATCAGCGGCAGCTCGATGCGCGGGTCGAGTCCGCCTGTAATGTCCAGGTCCGACCCGCAGATGCCAGCGGCGGTTACCTGCGCGAGGACCGCTCCTGGCTCAGGCTCGGGTATCGGGTACTGTGTGGGCACCAGCGGCTTGCCGAACTCCTCCAGCACCATCGCCATTGCGCTATCGTTTGTAGTCATGTTCGATCTCCCAATTTCCGTCTCGATAGCGAATGCGTGTATAGGATTGTACCATTAACCTTATGCAGATATTTACAGGAGGCCCGCATCAGCCTCCCGCACGTAGGCGACCGTCTGTAGTATGCCGTGCGGGAACTGAACTTGCGGTCGCCAGCCCAGTTCACGTTCTGCTTTCTCGGAATCCAGCGCGATGTGGCGTATCTCTCCCTTGCGCTCATCGGCATACGTCGGTTTGCCCTCGTAGCCGGCAGCCTTCGCGACCTGATCAAACACCTGCTGGTCGCTGGTCTGCACGCCGGTGCCGATGTTGTAGGTGCCACCATCTCCAGCCTCAATCGCCGCCAGGTTCGCCCGGACCACGTCCTCAATGTAAACGTAGTCGCGGGTCTTGTCGCCCTGGCCAAAAATTGTCGGCTGGCGATTGCTCAGCATCAGCCCCGCGAATATCGCCACCACTCCGGCCTCGCCATCGGTCCTCTGCCCGGGACCATAGACGTTGGCGTAGCGCAGGATGGTGTAGTTAAGCCCCTCCAGCCGCCCGTACGCGGCAAGGTACTGCTCCACCGCATACTTGGCCACACCATACAGAGACATCGGCCTGACCGGGCAGTCTTCCGCGGCGGGAAGCTGCTCCGGCTCCCCGTATATGGCCCCACCAGTCGAAGCGAAAACGAGCTTCTTGGTGCCACATTCGATGCAATTCTTCATGACATTGAGGCTGCCCAGGATGTTGACCTGTGCGTCGTAGGCAGGGTCCTCCACCGACTTGCGCACATCAATTTGCGCGGCATGGTGGCTGACGATCTGGGGGCGGAATTGTTGCCACAGCTTCGCCATCGCACCCCGGTCGGTTATGTCAACCTCTGCAAACTCCGCAGCCGCAGGTACGCACTCCCGCCGGCCAGCGCTCAGATTGTCAACAACCAGCACCTCATCGCCACGGGCCAGATGCGCCGTGGCGATGTGTGATGCGATAAAACCGGCCCCGCCGGTAACAATAACTCGCACAGTTCAAACTCTCCAGTCCAGCCGAGCTACAATTGCGCCGTCATTTCGCCGCCGCTTGACGGTTGTCCTCCCTGTAGCCACAGTGAGGAGGTTTTCTTCGCCACGCAAGGAAATCCTCGCTGCCATGCCGTTCGCGTGCACAGGCCATTGATTCCGAAGTCAGGATGGAGTGTGTGATAATGTCTGATAACCTCAAAGTTGGTATAGTCGGCTGTGGCGGCCTGGGTAGGAGCCAAGCCAGTATAGTCAATGAGCTTGCCGACGTCAATTTGGTCGCCGTGGCTGATGTCAACCTCGAAAGCGCCCAACAGCTCGCCAATGAGCTGGATGTCGCTCTGGCCACGGACGATTACCATCAACTGCTCGCCGCCGACCTCGATGCCGTGCTGGTCGTCACCCCCACCTATACCCATAAGGAAATCGTGATAGCTGCCGCAGAAGCCGGTCTTGATGTCTTTTGCGAAAAGCCGATGGCCACTTCGGTCGGCGACTGCGAGGCGATGATGGCCGCTGCCGAGGCCTCGGGCGTTCAGCTCATGATCGGCTATGTGCTGCGCTTCTATCCGGCCTACATCGAGATGCAGAAGATGGCCGAAGACGGCCGGCTGGGCGAGGTGCGGCTGGCATGGGCCGTGCGGATGGGCGGGCGTCCGCCTGCCGGCATCGGGGAGTGGCGTCGCGAGAAGGAAAAGGTCGGGGGGCTCTACTCCGCCGCGTGCCACCAGATGGACCTGCTGCTGTGGATGGTCGGGCCGGCCACAGAAGTCACCGGCCATGTCAACTGGGGGAGCTTCGATGACACCGACACCGAGGACAGCATCATCATAAGCTGGTGGGCGGCAAACGGCGCGGTCTGCTCACTGCACACCAGCCAGCTTTATCCGGTGGGTGGCTCGGAATTCGGCCTCGGCGGCAGTGCAGGCTCGGTCAAGCTGATAGACAGCAACACGGTGCTGTTCGCCGATCACGAGGGCAATCAGGAGACGATCGCGGGCGAACCGGTTGAGGGGCTGGTGGCGGAGCTGTCTCATTTCTTCGACTGCTGCCGGAGCGGGGAGCCGAACCACATTCCCGGCAAGGCCGGTCGCGACAGCCTGGAGATCTTCGAGGCCGCGTACATGTCCGCTGAAAAGAAAACGCCGGTGAGGCTGCCGATTATCTGATTCCTGCAAAAGGACCCACACAAGAGGATGCTCTATTCGTCGTGCCCTATCGCATCAACCGGTGGCCCCTTTGCTATGTGCTCTGACTTGCGCAGCTCTGTGTAGAGCACAACGACGACCAGCATCAGGATTATCTGCAAGAGATACAGCCCGAGCCAGGCGATGCCATAGGGCAACAGAGGGGGGCGCGGAACGCAGCCGATGTGGGAAAGCAGGCCGTACGGCGGCCCCGCGAGGATGAGGTATCCCGGCAAGAATACGACCAGCTTGCGCCAGTGGCGACCCATCATGCGGAAGTTCTCGGCGAGAGCGGAGGCAAAACCGTATCTGCGTTCGAGGATCACCCACGGCACAAATACCAAAACGATGCTCAGGTAGCCCGGCAGGGCGAACAGATACTCTGTAGCATCGAACAGGGCCCAGCGGATGCCGCTCATCGCCCCGCCTTGACCGCGAAGTGCCATGCTGACGGTAGGGTAGATAATAATAGGCAAGTAGATGACAAACACCAGCCACGCTACGGGCAACCACATGTCTATTGCGCCGACAGTTGCGCGGCGTAGGTTCCACTTATCTCCGGAGCCGACCTGGTACACGACATGCCAGAAGAGCGCGGCGAGTGCGGCACTGAAAAACGGCGCCATGAGGCCGTACACGAGCATGAGCCAGCGGTGGCTAGTCTGTGGGGACCATAATAGCTCACCGCGAGCCATAGACGCGTAA
>JALGTY010000338.1 GCA_029821145.1 Candidatus Zipacnadia bacterium | reverse complement strand
CCGCACGCAATACCAGGGGCACAATGGTCCAAACATGCACAACGGTTTGCGCAACACTGTCCCGCAAACAAATCATCCCTCGGTGGTGGCCTATGACGGCCCACTATCAACCGAGGGATGATTCTTCGCTGTCAGCCACACGCTTTCCTGCCGGTGCGGCTGTGCCGTCTATCGGTAAGTCAGTGCGCGCCTCTCTTGCCGAGCATCACGCCAACGGTGCGCAGCAGTATTTGCAGGTCCAGAGCGAGAGAAAGATTGCGGATGTAGTACAGATCGTAGCGCACCTTTTGGGTTACGTCTTGCGTGTTGCTGTCGTATTTGTGATTGACCTGCGCCCAGCCGGTAATACCCGGCCGCACCATCAGGCGCCTTTGGTACAGAGGGATCTCCTGCTTCAGCCTGTCAGCAATTTCCGGCCGCTCCGGACGCGGACCTATCAACGACATATCGCCCTTCAACACCTGGACAAGCTGGGGCAGCTCATCGAGCCGCATCATGCGCAAGACCTTGCCGATGCCGGTGGTGCGAGGGTCATCCTTCGTCGCCCACACCGGCCCGGTGTGCTGCTCAGCGTTGGGGATCATGGTGCGCAGCTTGGTGAAGGTGAAATGCCGGCCGTCTTTGCCGACGCGTGTCTGGTGGTAGAACACCGGCCCCGGGGAAAACATCTTTGTCAGCAGCGCACAGAGTCCGATTATCACCCCTGCAAGCGGCAGCAGCAGTATCGTTACTACCACATCCCCGACGCGTTTCAGCCGCGTGGCATACTTGCTGCACCGCACCGTCTCCAGACTCGCCAGCCAGTCCGGCTCCACATTCAATGCCGCCACGCGCTTGCTCATCGGTTGGACTTCTCTCTACCGGGGCCTCTTGCCTACGGTAGAAGGCTGCCGCAATTTCCGAGCCAGAATCTCGGCGTTGGCGCACATGTTGCAGCAACTAATACGCAAAGGAGTGTGAAGCCACCAGCGGGAGAAAACAACTTCGGAGATTACGTTGCCATCCAGGGAGGATTTGGCCCGAATTATTCACAACGGAGTCTGCGAGTTGAGCGAAATGGCCCAGGTACAGGCGTCGGGCTAGAAAGCCCGACCTACGGGCTGATGAATAACGGGATCTGGAGGCTCGTTGAAACCACGCGGTTCAATCCGTAGTCTGAACATAGAAAAAGCCTCCGCCATTTTGGCAGAGGTTTTCGTGTTTGTCTTAGCGGCCCGCTGGTCAGCTCTCTTTGTATCTGCGGCGCAGCGCAAGGGCAACCAGGCCGAGACCAAACAGAGCAATGGTCCCCGGCTCGGGCAAAGTAGTGGCGTACTTGAGGTCGTCGTTGGGATCGTCGTAGTAGCTGATGTGCGCATAGCCGTAGGCGTCCAGCGCCAGCGCGGTATAGCCTTCGAGGCCGCCGCCGCCGGCCACTGTCTCAATGCCCCACGAAGACCCCTCCCACGCCGCGTACTTGAAGGCCCAGTTGGTGTCGTCGTAGTAACTGATGTGCGCATAGCCGCTGCTGTCCAGCGCCAGCGAGCTAAACCTGCCTACCAAGCCGGTGTCCACCGTCTCAATGCCCCACGAGGACCCATCCCACGCCGCGTAGCCAAGTCCGGAGCCGCCCCGGTAGCTGATGTGTGGATGGCCGCTGCTGTCCAGCGCCAGAGACGTGTGCTCGTACACCCCGCCCCCGCTGTCCACCGTCTCAATGCTCCACGAGGACCCATCCCACGCCGCGTACTTCAGGTTGGCACTGACACTGTCCCAGTAACTGATGTGGGCGTGGCCGCTGCTGTCCAGCGCCACAGAGGTATAGTACGCGCGCGCGCTGCTGTCCACCGTCTCAATGCCCCACGAGGACCCATCCCACGCCGCGTACTTGAGGTAGTCGTTGGTCTCGTCCCAGTAACTGATGTGGGCGTAGTCGCTACTGTTCAGCGCCACGGAGGTGGACCTGCCTACCGACCCGGTGCTGTCCACCGTCTCAATGTCCCAAGAAGACCCATTCCACGCCGCGTACTTAAGGTCCGCGTTGTTCTCGTCCCAGTAACTGATGTGGGCGTAGCCGGAGCTGTCCACCGCCAGCGAGCTGTATCTGCCGGCCTGCTGGCCCGCGCCCCCGTCGTCCACTGTCTCAATGCCCCACGAAGACCCATCCCACGCCGCGTATTTCAGGTTCTTGCTGGTGAGGTACGAGTAACTGATGTGCGGGTGACCGCTGCTGTCCAGCGCCAGAGAGTTATAGCGGCCTACGGAGCCGCCGCTGTCCACCGTCTCGATGTACCATGTGTCCGCCTGGGCCAGGCCTGTACCCAGCCAACCGAAGGTAATAACCGCCAATACCACTATACGCCGCATAGTGAACGGCCTCCCTGGCAACCCATTCGTCTGGCACGTCCCCATTGTTGTATCAACAACCTACGACACCTTTAGTTCCGCCGAATTACTGGAGATTCCTTCTCTAGTCAAATATTTATTGCAAGGATTTTACCTTCCAACTTCTGGGCTGGTCGAATGGCGTTTGCCGGACATCTCACGCACTGGACGTGCTGGCACCTACTTAGATATATCCTAGTTGCTTGCCTGCGGCGAGGACTTGCTCGGCGGCCTCTTCGGCGCTTAGCTCAGTCGTGTTGACATGCACCTCCGGCTTTTCCGGAGCCTCGAAGGGCATGTGCCAGCCGGCGATGTCACTGATCTCCCCACGCTCGGCCCGGGCGTACAAGCCCTTCGGGTCCCGCTGCTTGCAGACTTCCAGCGGACATTCCACCATTACCTCGATGAAATGCGGGCACCATTCACGCGCCCGGTCGCGGTACTTCTGCAGCGGCGAGACCGCGGCCACCAGCACGGTGACACCGTACTTCGATAGCATCTGCGCCATCCACGCCAGCCGCTTGGTATTCTCATCGCGGGCTTCCTCGGTGTAGCCCAGATTCGGGCTCAGATTCGCTCGCACCAGGTCGGCGTCGAGGTTCTCCACCGGCAGCCCCATCTCGGCCAGCCGCGCTTGCACCAGCGATGCTATAGTTGACTTGCCGGACGCGGGTATTCCTGTGATCCAGATGACCGCACCGTGATTTCGCTCTCCGCAGCACTTCTCACACATAATTCGCTTGCCACCAATCTAATAGATCTTCTTGCCTTCCATTTCAGAAGGTATAGGCACCCCCAGCAGTCCCAGTACTGTCGGCGCTACATCCATCAAATGCAGCCCTTCACGCCGGCCTGCTTCGGCCCGCCCGGGCGCGGTGCTGAGGTAGATGCCATCATAGTCGTGCACCGCATCATCGGGGCCGATTTCCGTCTCAAACGAGTAGATCGTCTCATTGCCGAGGTCCTGTCCGGCGCGCCAGTACAGATCATCGAAATAGACCAACAGGTCCGGAGCGTCATCTACATACGGCCCGCTGTAAAGCTCCTGAGGCTTATGCACCACGGTGTCCATTGCCCGGCCCTTGTCATCCGGGATGGACTTCAGAGCCGCGCTCAACTCATCCCGCTCGGCTTCGTACCGGTCGGGCGGGATTATGCCTTGCGGCTCCCGGCCGGCGACATTCATGAAGATCCGACTGTAGTACCCGCCCCACCCCCATGCCCTGGTACGCGACCAGTCAACCAGGTCCTCGCTGAACCGCGTGAGTTCTGACACCGGTTCTCTCAGCGTCA
>JALGTY010000603.1 GCA_029821145.1 Candidatus Zipacnadia bacterium | reverse complement strand
GATGCGTTCCGGCACGGCGCTCAGCGATGCATAAGCAGTCCGACCGAGTACAGTTGCTGCATTGGGGTTCACCGGGTAGAGGTGCCCCTGGAAGCCTCCATCCATGATGTTGCGGAAGACCTTGTGGCCGTACTTGTCTTCGTCATCGGAGGCGCCGACGACGGCGACTACCTTGGGACGGAACAGTGGCGTCAGTCTATCCATCACCTTTCTCCTGCATGGCAGGCCGGCTGCCGCAGCGGGGGAAGGTCCCCGTCTTTCTGCGATACTGCGCATACTGGCACATTCCCGCCCCCGTCTTTCTGCGATACTGCGCATACTGGCACATTCCCGCCATGACCTGGCAGACCTCTTCGGGAGTGCCGTAGACCGGAAGAGACCTGGTCATCCCCTGAATAAGCTCGGCGCCGCGTCTGCTCCCGTAGTAGCAGAGCAGCAGCGGTTTGCCGCTCTCCTGCTGCATGCGTTCAAATGCCCGGATGCTCTCGTCAGCCGGCGGCAAGGGATATGACCACAGGCCTACGATAGTCGGACGCGGCCACTGCAAAACCTCCGCTGATGCCGGTAATGCCGATACGCGTGCCCTTCGGTAATGGCTGGGTGCGGAAGCCCACAGCCATGTTGAGCAGGTCCTGTGTCCGCGTGACTTCGATGACGCCGCTCTGTTTGAAGGCGGCTGCGTAGATGTCGCGGGAGCCCGCCAGGGCACCGGTGTGTGAGGCGGCGGCCCTGGTGCCCGCTTCGGTCCTGCCGAACTTCATGACGATGATGGGTTTCTTCTTTGACACGTGCCACCGGCACGAACCGGCCCGCATCTTTGAGACTCTCGATGTAGCCGATGATGACCCGTGTCTCCGGGTCGTTGCCAAAATACTCGAGGAAGTCGCAGAAACGGGTCATCGCCTCATTGCCGGTGCTGACGAACTTGTTGAAACCGACGCCCGCCGTTAAGCCCTGGTTGAGCGTACTGATGCCGTAAGTCCCGCTCTGGGATATGAACGAGACATCTCCAGGCTCTCCCTGGAGGCGGTCCATCGTCATGGACGACGCCCATGCAGTTGGGCCCGACGGCCGGAATTCCGGCTTCGTTACAGAGGCGGGCTATCTCTCTTTCTGCCTCTCTTCCCTCTTCGCCAACCTCGCTGAAGCCCGCCGTGATTACGACGATGCCTTTGACGCCGGCGGCGATGCAGTCACGGACCGCGTCAAGCACCGCTCTTGCCGGTATGACCACGAACGCGAGTTCGACCGTTTCGGGCAGGTCGCGTATCGACGGGTACGTCCTGCGGCCGAGGACTTCTGAAAGGTTGGGGTTGACTGGATACACGGGCCCCTTGTAGCCGGCGTCGAGAATGCTCTCCATGACCCTGTGCCCGTACTTTGAAGGGTCGCCGGATGCCCCGATTACTGCCACAGAGCGAGGCTCAAACAGACAGGTCAGTGCTTCCATGCTTGATTCACCTCAAGGGGCAACGACCGGAGACACCCGCTCGGCCGGGGTCGGTTCGCGGGATACATGTCACGCGGTCGCCAGTGTCGCCTATCCTACTACAGAAAACATATCGCATACGATAATATTGGGGCAAGTCACCCTGCAGCCGGTGGGCCTCCCGGCGTCGGGCTGTACCTGAGAGGACTGTCCAGCAAGGTTGACACGCGGTCGTGACCCTGTCAGCTCAAGGTTACCCGCTTGAACAGCCGGTGTATCGCTCCTTCCGTGGCTTTGCCGGCGGCGCGGCACGCCACAAGGCGTCCAACCTTGCCGTTCTTGACCGCGTTTACGTCTCCCATTGGCGATGGCGTGCAGCATGCCGCGAAAGCTCATGCAGTCTCCTCACGGTTGTCATTCATCGCTATTGCAAGCCAGCCGGGCGGGCGTTACGTGAAGCGTTCAGAGTGGGGGGTATAATCAGGGCTGTGATGTCGCGGACTCCGGCTGAGATTACGCACGCAGGGGATAGGCGTGGCGTATCAGACTGTGCGAATTGCTGCGGCGTCAGGAGGTCTGCACTGTGTCAACACACCTGGCCAAAGACATGAACGTCGTGGTTTTTAACGTCGGAAGTTCCTCACTATC
>JALGTY010000337.1 GCA_029821145.1 Candidatus Zipacnadia bacterium | reverse complement strand
GGGTGTATTTACCGGTATCGGCGCTATGAGGGCTGCAGACGGTGGCCTGGGTTTCCTTGGTATTATCACCATGGGGCTGCTGACAGGCATTGGCGGGGGTGTGCTCCGCGACGTATTGGCCGGTGATGTGCCGATCGTACTGCGCGAGGAGATCTATGCGTCGGCCTCGATTGCCGGTGGAGTCGCTTTTGCCGTCATAGTGCGTGCGGAAATGCCAGATGCGGCTGCCCTGAGTGTCGCTGTCGGACTGACGATTCTCATCCGGCTGCTCAGCATCTTCCTGAAATGGCATCTGCCCTCCCGCCCCGCTGAAATTGAAGACGACTCAGGCTGGACAGCCTGAGTCACCCGGTGACGCTCTTGTAGGGGCGCATGGCATGCGCCCGTACAGATGCTTTTCTTACCCCCCTTCCGAGACGGAAGGGGGTGGCGGATGCACAGCATTCGCCGGGGGTAGGTGAGCAGTTACCAGCAAGACAAGCCCTCTGCTTCTCAGGGGACCCTTGCAGTCTTGCACAGCACAGCGGGGAGCCCCTGTTCAAACCGGGCTCCCCGCGATGGTGCTGAGATGACCAAGCGTCTCAGAACGAGATCTCCATAGCCCGCGGCGGACACACCGGCACGCATAGCTCGCATGCGATGCATTTGTCCGCGTCAAAGGTGACATGCCGCGTCTCCAGGTCTATGGAAAGCGCCTGGGTCGGACATATTGTCACACACGCCCCGCACTCGGTGCACTTGTCCTCATTGCACACCACTTCCTTCTCCAGCGGCTCGACCCGCACACCCTTTTCCTGGGCATTCCTGAGAGCCGCGATCAGGTCGGCCTCGGTGCCTTCCAGCACTAGCACCATCAGGCCCTCCTGCTGCGGGGTGATCGAGGCACGCAGGATGTTGAACTCGAGGTCGAAGGTTCTCACAAGCCCCGAGATTATCGGCTCATCTATCAGTTGCTGCGGGAAGTGCATCACGATTCTGCGAGTAGCCATCTAGATCACCCCTCCGTTGTTGAAGGGCCGTTCCTGCAACGGTTTGAAGCCGAGGCCTGAATCCGCCGATGGCAACAACTCCGCCGGCTGGCTGACCAAAAATTCGCCGGCCTGGATCCATTGCTTCAGCTCCTCGGCGATTGCCTGTGCCTTCACATAGCTCGAAAGCGGCGTCGTGGGCACCTTGCGCCCATTGACTTCGATCTCGCCGCTCTTGAGCTGCGCATAGCTGACATGGCCGAGCGGGCCACCCTCGTTGTACGGGTAGGCGCGGCTGTAGTCAGTAATTGGTGCCACGATATCCTCGTCTTTGACCGCCGTGTAGCAGGCCATCTCTTCATTGAGAATCGGGATCGGTATTCCGAGTCCAACAGCCAGCGACACGCCGTAGCCGTAGAAGCTTACGCCCACGACATACTCCGGCCTCATCTGCTTCATGTCGCCGACGACAGCGATGGTGCCTGCGCCGCCCATCGGCACACCGTTTTCCGACCGCGCTTCTGTCGGGTTGTGCTGCGTGCCCTGGAAATAGACGTATCCGGTGCCGCCGCCCAAAAATATCCTGGTCCCGATACCGATGGTGCGATAGTACGGGTCATTGAGCAGCGGACTGAGCTGTCCGGCGGAGCAGAAGCTCGCTGAACCCAGATCGGCCTGCACAACACCCATGTAGGTATAGATGTCGCGGTCCCTACTAAGATTGACCGCCACACCGTAGTTCTGATAGGCGTTGCGCGGATTGAGCAGGTACGCCTGATTCAGGTCCGCGATATTGATCAGAGTCTCGAGTTCCCTGCGCGGGTAGCAGTCGGTGCCGTAGGCTTCCGCTACCATCCGCACCTCCTTGCCCGCGACCAACTCCTGGATTACGTGTCCTCCACCGTAGGCGAACAGTCCGGGGTGATTGCGGTTGTCGGGGTCGTTTTCCGGAATTTCGGTGGCGCCGATGAATATGTCAACGGCGGCAAGGCCCGAGTACGCCGGCACTTCGTTGAGCCACACCCGCGAATACCTCATCCGGGGCGTGGTGTGGCCGGTGTTCAGCATCGCGCCGGAGGAGCACATCGGGCCAAAAGTGCCCGTGGTCACCACATCCACCCGCTCAGCGGCCTTCGTGGTGCCCTCCTCCTCCACGATACCAATCATCTCTTCGGCGGTGACAACTACCGCCTTTCCTGCTTTGATCTTCTCATTTATCTCGGCGTATGTCTTAGGCAATTTACTCGACCTCCTGCCGGCTACCGTCCATCCGCTTCACTGAGAAGCGACACCACAGCCGGCGCGCTATTTGATGCGTCCATGGCACAGCTAGCTGCCTCGCGCCGGTATCCCGGCGCTGCGACATCGCCATAGGCATCACCTGAACCACAGTGTCCGTCGCTGCGCGTGTCATCTTCTCGTCCCTCCTTTTTCGCGTCGGGCTGGAAGCCTCACCCACTGCTGCGCAGCGGGTACCCGACGCGGGATTAGAGCGGATTGCTCTGTAGGCCCAGCAGTCAAGTCATCTCATTCGCGATCGGGACTATCTCAAACTGCCCCCATGTGCCGAACCGATCCCCCACAATTATCGCCGCATGCAGGATGCCCTCGATCCCCTGCACCCATTCCAGCCCGGCCGCGATATCCTCAGCGCACTCAATCCGGTTCCCCAGCGCCGTCGCTACCGCATCGGCAAGTGCCGTATCGGCGCTGATTGCCACTGCCGCATCGGCCTTGCCCATGCTGAACGAATGCCCCACCGTCCCCGATGAGGTGCACACCCCGAAGCGGCCGGCGGGAAGCCTTATCCCCACCTTGGTGCTCAGCGGCGATTCCCCGGCGTAAATGCTCACGGTTCGCGGCACGTCTGACTTGATGAATATATCACCGCCGTTCTCGACGATGACCTGCCGCGACCTGGTCAGAAGTCCTTGCCCGACGGCTTCGGCTACTGCGCCGGCCACCGCAGCCATTGGGCCGGTGCCGGCAATCTGGCTGGCGCGGTACATGGCGGCAATCATCTCCGCCACTTTCTCGTCGGCAGCCTCCGGAGCGGGAATGTCTAGCGGCCTCAAGCTACTGACGAACTCCGGCCGCTGGGCGATATGAGCCTGCAAGTGAGCGCGAGCCGCTTTGATCAGTTCGCGCGTCTCGGGCTGCAGGTCGCTGTCGGCCAGCACCAGCAAGTCGGTTTCGCCAACCGTAACGGCAAAGCTGACCAACCGGCCCGCGTCCACCGTTTTCCTATAATGGCGGGCCTGATACATCACCGCAGCCCCCCGTATGTGCACAAAGCGCCCGACGCTGCCGCTGGCATTGTACCGCGACAGGACGCCCGAGCGCTGCACTGGGTAGTGTGCTGCAGGATAGATGATACTCCGGTTACGGCGACATTGCAAGAAAATGCGATGCAACGGGGTACCGTGTGTCGCACGAGAGGACTACCTAGTACGCGCCACGCCCTATTCACCAACGCGTGGCTCGGCCTGCCCTGAGCTTGTCGAAGGGCAGGTGAGAATGGGGGTACCCGCGCCGCAGGCGTGGGTCAATTCTCAGCTTCCAGCCCGAGGTCGTTTAGCCTATTGCGGTCGCTTACCTTACGCGGCTGAGCCAACACAGCTCAATGTACCTACAAACGGCCTGTCCGTGTGATCTTGCTCGACATATCATTTCGTTCACGAGTAATGCGGCCTAG
>JALGTY010000336.1 GCA_029821145.1 Candidatus Zipacnadia bacterium | reverse complement strand
CTGGGATATCGAGAAGTCGCCCTCCGATGTGGGCAGAATCACTGAAGTATTCCGCCTGCGGCCGGACAGCACCCGCAGCGATCATCCGACGCACTCAGTGGCGGCTAGCGGCCCGCACACCGAGCAGATAGTGTCCGGGCATGCGGCCGCTTACGGCCGTCCAGGACCGTGGGGACCCCGGGCGTTCGGTCACGGCAGTCCGTGGGACAAGTTCTACGAATTGAATGTGCTGTACTGTTTTCTGGGCGTTACGTTCAGTTGTAACACCATGCGCCACTACATTCAAAGCTGTTTAGTCGAGGGGGCCATCGCAGCCAGCGGCGATCCTGAAGCTGCGACTGAGAAGGTGCGCGGCTGGTGCAAGCCGGGAATATGGCCGGACTACCAGAGCATATTGATGCAGGAGCGGCTGACAGACCGCGGCCTCGTCAAATCGGCTCAGATCGGCGCCGCGACCTGCTACTGCATCCGAGCGCGCGTGATGGTGGACAACGCCTTGGAGATTCTCCGGGCTGAGCCGGAGCAATGGTTCGACGCGGAATTTGTAAGCTGGTATAGAGAAAACAGCAAGAGCGCCGAAGAGGAGTGAGCTTTATGGCCTACCAACCAGGCTGCTTTAACCGGCCCTGGAGCCAGTTGAGGTACGAAGAAGCGCTTGGGGGAATTGCCGATGCGGGATTTGGCTACACCGGCCTGATGCGCCAGCAGGGCGAGTTGCTGATAGGCCCTGAATCCGACGACGACCAGGTGGACTACGTGAAGGATGCGCTCGCTGAAGCGGGGCTTCAGATGAGCACGGTGCTGGGCACATTTGACCTCAGTGGCTGCGTTGATCGCGCGGTCGCCGAATTGGGCATGCTACTCAATAGATGCGCCGCCGTGAGCGCCGAGTACTTTCTGAGCTGCGGCGTGGGTGATGAGGCCAAGCGCCAGCAGTATTACGAAGTGATGCGGGAGGGCGCCGCCATCGGTGCCGAGTTGGGTGTGACGGTGGCCCTGAAACCGCACGGCGGCATATCAATGCACGGGGCCGACCTTCTGCAGGCTGTCGAGGCCATCGCCCACCCCAACTTCGGCATCTACTACGACCCGGGCAATATACTCCACTACGGGGGCTTCGACCCGGTGGAAGAAGCGCGTCTGGTCGCGCCCCATGTGGTCGGAGTCTGCGTGAAGGACTGCAGCGGACATCAGCAGGGCGTGGAACTCTTGCCGGGCGAGGGATTGGTGGACTTCGCCGGCGTATTCGACGCGTTGCGGAATGGCGGCTTCGACCACGGGCCGGTGCTGGTCGAGTGCCTCGGCGGCGAAGGCTATCAAGACATTACCGCCAGAGCCAAGCAGACCCACGCTTTCCTGGAAAAGCTCCTGGCGTGAGGAAACCAGGCACTAGCCCAGCTTTACCGCCTCCCCGGTCTCCATGGACTCATTTGCCGCCAGGACCACTTCCAGGCTCTTGACCGCATCGGCGTAATCGCTCTTCAGCAGCGATTGGTCATTCTTCGCGATTGCGGCGATGAAAGTATTGTCCAGCTCGGCAAGCGGATCAACCTTCACAGTCACGAACTCCGCGTCGCCGTTGCCGTGGATGATGTTCAGCGACCGGCGCTCCGAGTATTTCAGCGAAAGCTCCTTGCACCACACGTCAATGCCACTCTTGTTATTAGCGGCGGCAAAGCAGGAGGAGAATATCGTGCCGCACAGCCCGGAGACGAATTTGAGGTTGACCGCGCTGGCGTCCTCGATGTCATAGTTCTCCAATTCGGTCATCAGACCCCTGAAGCCCACGGCGTGCACGCTCTCGACCTCACCGAACAGATAGCGGGCGGCGTCAAAGATGTGGATGGTCTGCTCGACGGCCTGGCCGCCAGACTTGTCCTTGACCCGCCACCACCAGACCAGTGGGGTGCCGCCCATCCAATAGCCCATCATCAGGCCGGGCTGGTTGTCGGCCAGGATCTGTTTCATCCTGGCCATTACAGCCAGGTAGCGATCCTGGAAGCCCGCTGTCGAGATGATGCCGGCTTGCTTGATGGCTTGTTCGTTGGCCCGGGCGGTGTCCAGGTCCAGAGCCACTGGCTTTTCCACGAACAGGTGCAGGCCGGCCTCGGCGGCCATTGCTTCCTGCTGCTCGTGCGCAAAAGGCGGCACTGCGACATACACAGCGTCGAGGCCCGCCTCCCCGATCATCGTCTCGTACGCCGTAAATGCCTCGGCGTCATATTCGGCGGCGGCCTTGTCCGCGCGCTCCTGCTCAATGTCGCAAACGGCAACGACATCGGCGTCGGGATTAGCGGCAATGCTCTTCATGTGCTCACTGTTGATACTCCCGCATCCGATGAACCCGACTTTGATGGTCATGACGGCTCACTCTCCTATTTGAGACTCCGACAGATTGCGTGGCATTTCGCCACTGCGGGGATTTATCCTTCGAAGACACCCCCGGGCTGGCGCGCTAACCCGAATAATTCAGAAGACGCGTGGCTCGGCCTGACCTGCGCTTGGCGCAGGTCAGGTGAGAATGGGGGTACCCGCGCCGCAGGCGTGGGTCAATTCTCAGCTTCCAGCCCGAGGCCTTTGGCCCAATTACAGTGTGTCATTTTGCGCCGCTTAGCAAGAATCGCTCTACGTACCCATAGACGGCCTGTTTGTCTAATCTTCCCGACTTCCCCATTACACTCACGAATAATCCGCGCTAATGCGCCGGCTCCTTTTTCCGTGGCAGGGCATCGGTGAGTTGAGGCGAATGCTAGGGCGGTGTACATGACCAATACCGTCTCAGGAGGCCGCCAGATGCGTTGCACGTGGCTGATTGTCCTCGTAGTCTTGCTCGCCGTATCCGTAGTTGTCGCCCAGATGGGGCAAGAGGTGCCGCCGGTTTTTACGGAAGACTTCGAAACGCCTGATGAAACCGGCACGCTGCCCAAGGACTGGAAACATTTCAGCAAGGTGCACACGATAAGCCTGTCCACCGAACAGGCCCACGGCGGCAAATACAGCCTCAAGCTGGTGGATGAAGACCCGGTGAACGCAGTCGGCCTGCGCAGCCCTCATATCAAAGTCACACCGGGCAAGTACGTCTGGGTGAGCTGGTGGTACTACGGCGAGCAGGGCAATAACCAGTCCATGTATATCGAGTTCTGGACCGCTGATGGCAAGCGGCCTCAGGACGCCTCCCGGTCATGGGGTTCTGCCGGCAAGGGTAAGTGGATCCATCAGACGAAGCGCGCGAAGGTGCCCGCGGACACGGCGACGATTACGCTGCATGCCAATAGCTACTCAACAAATGTGGCGACAGGCTATTTCGACGATATTGAATTCGGCATTGGAGCGAAATCCATGTATGACCGCACACCCCAGCCTGCGGCTGATGTCAAACACCCCTGCGGCCTGTACAAAGAGGCCGACATCGAGCGGGCCAGACGCAACATCGAAAAGCACGCCTGGGCTCAGGCGACGCTGGCGAGCTTCAAGTCCGCCTCCAAGTTCTGGATGGACTGTCCTGATGAGCAGCTTTCTTACTTGTTGACTGCCCCAAGTGCCATGCCGGCTGGCGCTTTGCGTGGACCGGCAACGATAAGCAGATTAAGTGCCGCAACTGCGGCTTCACCTGGCCCGATCCCGACTATCCCGAAGACAAAATCCAGACATTCCCGGACCCAGTCGGTGACGAGCAGAAGATCCCCTATTACGAGGGCACAGCCCTGTCTATCGGCTCAGCGGCCGGCTGCGCTACCACCGCATCGGTAGGCTGAGCAGTCTGGGCAATCTCGGCAAGGCTTATGCTTTCACCGGCGATATCGCCTATGCCGAGAAGGTCAGGAAGGTGTTGCTGAGACTTGCGGATGTGTATCCGCACTATCTACCGCACAACTGGGGCACCATCTTCGAGGATTACAGCAATCTGCAGTCGGGCAAGATGTCGGGCTGGAAGCTGCATGACGCCGGCGTCTTCATCCAACTGGCTACCGCATACGATTTGACCTATGACAGCGGCGTGTATAGCGATGAGGACAAGGTCAAGATCGAAGAGAATTGCTTCCGCGAGTTCACCCGGCTGATGACAGAGACCAGCCCGCGCGGCTGCTGCATCAACGATGGTCCGACGGCAATGGCCGCCGGGGCGCTGGCCGGACTGATGCTGGGTAACCACAAAGCCATCGCCTGGGCAGTTGAGCCGCCGGACGGCTTCCTCGGCTTTCTCGAGGATTACTTCTATCGCGACGGCCATTGGTATGAGGCCTCGCCATCTTACGAGGGGATGACCTTGAGCCGCTTATACGTGACGCCCGAGGCGCTGCGTGGCTACAGCGATCCACCCAGCTATGACAAGCCTGACCGTTATGACCACCTCGACCTGTTCAAGCGCGCGCTAATGAAGAAGATTCTTGTCGCCGGCGCTCCCGAGATAATGCCTGACGGTTGCCTGCCGGCGACAAATGACTCGACGCTGGGTGCCAGGTATCCGCGCGCCCGCACCGAGCAACAGTACTTCTGGTACCCGACCGAGCACAACATGCGGCTCATGGCCTGGGCGTTCGGGGGTAATATCGGTGAAACCGGCGGCGAGTACGCTCTGTTCCGCCGCGAGCCGGACCTGGATTTTTCAGACATCAAGCCACTACAGCCGTCGGCCAAAAGCATCGTGCGTCCTGACGTAGGCTGGGCGATCATGCGCACCGGCGACGACCGCAGCGATGCGGCGCTGATGATTGACTACGGCCCGTACGGCAGCGGCCACGGACACCCGGACAGGCTGAACATCATTTACTATGACTTCGGCAAGGAGATGGTCACTGATCTGGGCTATCTGGGCGCCGGGCATCCCATCCACCCGTGGATCAGATCCACCGCCTCGCACCACCACGTCATCGTGGATGGCAAGCCGCAGGCACGGGCCGGCGGAGAACTCGAAGCCTTCTGCGGTGTTGACAACGTGCAGGGGACGATAGCCTCAGCCCCCGCTGTTTACAAGGACATCGTGGACACCTACCGCCGCTACCTGCTGTTTGTGGATCACGGCATCGGCAGGCGCTACCTCGTGGACCTCTTTGAAGTCAAGGGCGGCCAGGAGCACCAATACGGCTTCCACGCCGACGGCGAGGTGTTCGAGCCTCCTCTATTCCCCTACCAGGATGTTGATCCCGGGGACCTCGGCGATGCCCGCACTGGCTATAGTTGGCTGAAGGAGGTCAAGCGGGCCGATGCGCCGCTGCCGTTTGTCGCCGAGTGGATAAGCGACCAGGAAACGAACCTGGGCACGCGCTTGCACATGATGGCTGCTGAGCAGACCAAACTCATCTACGCCAAGGCTCCCGGTCTGCGCAACCGCTCGACCCCGTTTGCCGAGAGAGACATGTACAAGGTCCTGGTCCAGCGCCCGGGACCTGAAAACATGTTCCTGTCGGTCATCGAAGCATTCAAGGGCAATTCGGACCTGCAGGCCCGTGAGCTGGCAGTCAAGACCGAGGCCGGCCAGGCTCGCGCTGTCGAGGTCAAGTACGGGGATACGGGGGACATCACCATCATCGCCGACGAAGAGGCGGCGGCTGGCGCGATCACCGTCCCGGAGTATCCTGCGCTGAGCTTCACCGGCAGGATGGGTTTTGTGAGCCTGCAGGGCGAGACGCTTCAGCAGATGTGGATGCTCGGCGGCGAAAGAATTGCATACGGCACCGTCAGCCTTGAGAGCACTCCCAGATACGAGGGTAAGGTCCTGTCGCTGGACCAGGA
>JALGTY010000335.1 GCA_029821145.1 Candidatus Zipacnadia bacterium | reverse complement strand
CCAATTCCGAGGGCCTCAGGGTCGTGGACGGTGCGGAATTCGTATCGTCCCGGGCCGGGCTGAGCGGCATCTGAAGCGACATAGTAATTGTGGTAGAGTCGTTCGGCGACTTTGTTGGTCATCAGGTTGCCGATAACCACGAGGTTGCGCTCCCCGATACGAGATGCTGCCGCCGTATCGGTGATGATGGGCAACTGAGCGCCAGTCGCCTGCCTGATGGCGTCCTGCACCTGGGCCGCCAGAGCCCGATGCTCCTCGTCATCCGGCGCTGCAATGGCTGCAGCGGGCTGGCCGACTTCCACGAGCACGACTTCGCTCATTATCGGCTGGCTGCGTGGGACCGGGGACTGCGCCAAAGCATATCCCGCTACGGTCAACAACAGTAGTGCCGCTGATGATATCCAGAGCTTACGTGTCAACATGTTCTGCACCTCACAGATCAGACTAGATAGACTGGTAAGTAACTTCGCGGCTTGAGCAGACATTCATTCCGTATCAGTGACGGCCAGTAGGCCACCCCGCCGAAATGAGGCATCGCCCAGGCCTACGTCATGATCCTCTCCTTGAGGATACGCGAGAGTGTCGCGCGCTGGTCGTCCGTCATCGGGATATAGCGGGTCGGCGGCCGGGAAGGACCGCCCGCAAGGCCCACCAGCTCCATGATCTTCTTGATGGCATGGCCCTCGCCGCCGGTCTGGGCCTCCATCTGGGCCCGAAACGCCCGGAAAGCGGCGTTGAACTCGTTGATCTTGTCCTGAGCCCGCTTGTAATGGCCCGCATCCATCAGTTCCAAAATCTGCCAGTCGTGCTGAGGCCAGAAGTTGGAGACGTGACTGATCCATGCCACACCGCCCTGCATGTGGCAATATATGTGGTGCACACCATTGTCAATGATGACCAGCTTTTCGGCAAAGCGGTCGAAGCCCATCATGTACTCGCTCTCCGAGGGTGCGGACCATTTGACGCCGATCAGGTTGTCGAGCGTCGCCAGGCGCTCCAGCCCTTCGAGACCGACATGCGGAGCCGTCCACCAGGTATTGTAGATCACGATACCAATGTCCACCGAATCGGAAACCACCTTGAAGTGGTTGAATATGTCATCATGAGAGGGCGTGTAGTAATAGGGCGGGCAGACCTGGATGGCATCCGCGCCGATCTCAACGGCGTGCTCGGCAAGCTCGACAACGGTCAGAGTGCTGGTATGCTCGGCACCGACGATAATCGGCACACGCCCCGCGACCTCATCGGCTACGGTTTCGGCCACCTGCTTGCGCTCGTCAGTAGTGAGAACGGGAAAATCACCGCCGGCCCCGCAAACCAGCAGCACCATGTTGCCCACCCGGGCGCCAGCATCCAGCAGATAACGAATGTTGCCGCGCAAGCCGGCCAAGTCCAGACTCAAATCGTCGTTGAAAATGGTAAGGACGGGGACGACCGGGCCCTTCCAGCGGCGTTTGGCTTCTTCGACGGTCATAGAATCCTCCTTTACAGATTGCGCCAGTGTCAGACCTCGGGCCAGGCGCCGGCCTTTTCGCGGGCCTCGCTGACTGCCCGCAGTATCCTCAAGTCCAGTTCCAAATCGGGCCGGAAATCACGTGTACCACGGATTTCATCCACGAACGCTTCGTTCTCCGCAAGTACCACATCCAAGTCGCGCTGCGCAGGAAGCTCGATGACCTCTTCCCCTTTGGCAAGCCGCTTGGGCAGGCCCGTCCCCCACTGTAGCACCCCCTCGGAGCCAATAACGAGACCGGCATCCAAACTCGGAATGCCCTCTCCCGTGCCGTATGTCACCTTCGCCTCCCCGCCGTTTGCGAACGCCACCCACATTGTGGCAACGTCCAGCCTGTCTATTCTCACATGCTTGCCATCAACCTCCTTCACCTCGCCGAAGGCTTGAAAGAAATTTACGGCTGCGTATGGGAGAAACGAAAAGGCGCCTCCGCTGAGGGAGAAATCCCGGTACCAGAGCCGCTGAGGCCCACCCTCGTAGGTGGACGTCTGTTCGGCATAGACCAGCCGACCGGCACTGCGCAGGTGCTCAAGCTCCTGCGGGTGGTCGGGATGATAGCGCCACTTAGCGCCATGATGAATGACCAGGTGCTGGGTCTCAGCCACCTCGACCAACTCCAGCGCCTCAGAGTAATCCAGGCACAGCGGCGTCTCGACCAGGACGTGCTTGCCGGCGGCCAGCGCTGCCCGCGTTTGCTCGAAGTGGAAAACATGAGGCGTGGCCACCACCACGGCGTCCACCTGGTCGCTGTCGCAGACCTCGTGCCAATCATCAACCGTCGGTACGCCGACTTCACTACCGAATCTTTCACGCGAGCCTTCCGAGCGCGACCAGCCCATCACCACGCGACAGCCCTCAATGCTATTGAACCGCTGGGCTCTACCGATGGCCCAGTTGCCCGCGCCGATCATGCCGATAGTAATCTCTTGCATTAGAGACATGGCCTCCCAATGAGTGTAGATTGTGCCGGTGCCAATACCACAGCGGACACTGTCTTTCTTCTAACCATCACGCTACAGCCGTTCTAAATCCTGACCAGCGTGTCCGGTTCGTTGTCATGCAGGACGCGGAGCATGTTGCCGCCAATGATGCGTTGGATATCCTCGTCGGAATATCCGCGCGTGACCAGGCCGACTGTGAAGATCGGCCAGTTGGTCCATGCCAGACTGCCCTCGCGATGGTCGTTGGAGGAGCTGGAGGGATACTCCGGTTTCCATGCACCCCACCAGGAGGAAGTCCAGCGGGCGTCCTGGTAGCCTCGGAGGCCCTCCGGCCAGGGCGGGACGTAGCAGATGTCCGTGCCGATGGCGACATGGTCGGGGCCGACGAGCTTGACTGCGTAGTCAATGTGGTCGAGCAGGGCGTTGAGGTTTTCGTCCCCCCCGAGGAAGCCCGGGATGTTGCATATCCCCAACAGGCCGCCACTGTCGGCGATTGCCTTGATTACCTCGTCGGTCTTGTTGCGAGGGTGATCCTGCAAGGCACGGCAGCCGCTGTGACTCGCCACCATCGGCTTCTCGGAAAGATGAGCGGCGTCGAGTGTAGTTTGCTCCCCGCTATGGGCGGTGTCAACGATGATGCCGGCCTCGTTGAGCTCCTGGATGAGCTCCTTACCGAATTCGCTAAGACCCCCGTTGGCATCCTCCATGCAGCCGTCGCCGACGATGTTGCGGCGATTGTAGGTCAGATGCATCATGCGGACGCCGAGGTGATGCCAGGTCTCGATCCAGCCGAGTTCCTCCTCGCGATCAATCATCGCACCGGGGCAAGGTGGTCCGTTGACGCTGAGGAAAACGCAAATGCGGCCCCCTTCTTTGGCGGCTGCGACATCATCAGCCCAGGCCCCGAGCACCATGTGGCTGGCCAAGGCATGGCAAATGCCATGGAAGCTGGCGATGCGCTTGATGTCGCGCTCCCGCGTCTTGCCTTCGGCGGAAGTCTGCATCGTACACGATAGCCCCGAGGCTTTGAGTGCCGCGATGTACTCGTGTGCGGCTGCCCGATCTCGCATCGCCGCCGTAGCGCGCAGTTGGTTGGTGCGGAAATGATGCTCCCTGGCACCGACCTGGCCGTCGAGGAGTGCGTTCATCTCCTCGACGAGGTCCGGAGTCCACACGTTCGGGAGAAAACCGAAGGTATCGCAGACGATGGCTTCGG
>JALGTY010000334.1 GCA_029821145.1 Candidatus Zipacnadia bacterium | reverse complement strand
CTAGAAAACCGAAGGGGCCCATCTTCCGACGAGCCCCTCGTATCCATGCAGGTTGTTTTATACCACAGCGGGCAAGCGGAACCTGCCTGACCTTACTTTATGTCGAGGCCCATGATGTAGTCCGCCAGCCCCTTCTGCTTCGCGACCAGGTCGGCCTTAAGCTTCTTGATCTCGGCCTGCAGTGTCTCGAATTCCTTCTCCTGGGCCGCGAACTTCTGCACGTAGCTCTTGTACAGATCCGAGTCGCGCTCCAACTGCTCCATGTTATTGCGGATCCGCTCCTGCTCCTCGCCTATTTCCTCGAGACGCCCTTCGCGCTCATCAATCTTGTTCTTAATGTCGGCGATGGCGCTTTTCATTTCCACTATCTTCTGCAGCGCCGCTTTCATCTCGTTGCTGATCTTCGGAGCGTGGATGAAGATGGCGACCTCATCCGCATCTGCGTCGGTCAGCCACACCGTCTGGCTCATCGGCCGCTCCTCGCTGATCACCAGCTTCGCCGACTTGCTGGCTTCGATGGGCACTTCAAAGCGATAGACCTCGGCGGTGCGCTCATCGGCCTTCTTCGGCTCGACCAGCTTCCAGCCGGCCCGCAGCGGGTGCTCGACTATGACGCTACGCGCATCGGCCCCGACATTCTTCAGTGTATAGGTCTGCTCGCTGACTTGCTTGGTGGTAACGGTCAGTACACCACGCGAGAGTTTCAGGCCGATAGACGTCTTATCGGCTCTTGATGCGCTTTTCGAATCCACCCGCACGGCCAGGTCCACGGCGTATGAGATCAGCCGCTCATCGCCCGGAGGCACATCGCCAATCAGTGCGTCGCCGGCATACACGCCCCCGTCAAAGACCGTGATCGGTCCACCCATCAGATGCAGGCCGGTGCTGTTTGTCATCTTCAGGCCATTCAGCGGGTTCTTGGAGTTCACCGAGGCATTGTAAATGGAGACCTTCTTGCCCTCGATGTCCTGGTTGATGATGGGGATCATCGCCGACTGCTGGCGACCGATGGACACCGGTTGGTCAATGGCGTACTGGAACAACTCGCCGACTTTCCCGGCCGCGACGGCGGCCTCCACACCTGCATCTCCCAGTCTTACCTCATCGGCGGCCATTGCAGGCCGTACGCCTCCACGCCCGGCGGACTTCATCATTCGTGGTCCCGCGGGCGGAGGCGGAGCCATGGCTGTAGCTTTGTCGGCCTCTTCTTTTTCGACAGCGCCCTCATACATCTGCGGGCGCGTGGTCGCGGCGATCTGCGGCTCGATTACCGGCCGCTCCACATACAGCGGCTCGTAGAGGTTCTGGATGAAGCTGATCGGCTGGCCGGATACCAGCGCCAGGCTGATGCTCTCCCAGTCGGCGTCAGTGGTATTCTCGACGATGGCCCAGCCCTGGATAAACAGTTCGTCGCCGCCCGCCAACAGCCGGTAGCTGGTCTTCCAGACCGGCGTTTCCAGCAAGTAGCCCACCCGCACCTGGCGATTCCCGTCGCCCAAAAACGATACACTGACAGTGCGCTTGTCCAGGTCGCGGGAGCCGGCGATGGCCGCAAGAGCCTTCTGCAGGTCGCTGCTCAGTTTCTCCTCGGTCAGCGTAACGGACTTCATGTGCCAGATCGGCACCTGCACGATGCCTTTAGCGGTGAGCAGGTTGAGCACCTCGTAGGTCACTACGTTCTCGCCGACCGATTTCTCCTGCACCTCGACACCCATGATGGTGCCGGCGATGGCGCCGTCGGCCGTAACGATACTGACCTTCGCTCCCATCAGACTGTAGAGCAATTCGGCCAGGGACTCGTTTCCGACAATATCCACGGCGAACGATTTCAGCGTGTGGCTCAGCGGGTCCTGCGGCGCGTAGGTGATCGCACCGATCTTGCCGCCGCCCAGGTCCTGCAGGGTCATGGATTTGAGAATGTCGTTGATTTGGTCAACGCGGAAGGAGAGGTCCACTGTGTCGTTGCCCTGGACGGCTCCGACGCGTTCGAAGTAGCCGACGCCGCTGGAGAACAGCACCACGTGGCTTATCGGCAGTTCCGCGGCAAAGCTGGTCACCGCGAATAGAACCAGTACCACTACGGGAATAACGCATATTCTAATTCTCATCATTTTATCCTCCTAAGACGTGCTTGTCTGTACGCCGTTGCGCACTGGCATACGCAGGGGACTGTCCCTTTAGGGACTGTCCCCCATGCAGCCTATTTCAAGAAGCAGCGTCTTTCCAGCCCGAGGTCCTTCTCACTCATAAACAACACAGCCTAGACGTTGCGGTCTATCAACATCAGCGGCTGCTCGGCCTCCACCTGCTGCTGGTCCTCGACGAATATCTTAGTTATCTTGCCGCGCATAGGGCTGGTGACGTCGTGGTAGAGTTTCATGGCCTCAACGAGACCGACCGTGTCGCCGACCTCGACGAGATCACCAACGCTCGCAAAGGGCTTGACGTCGGGTGAGGGGGCGTGGTAGAACGTCCCGCCAATGGGCGCCAGCAGTGGCATGACATGATCCGGCAACTGCTCAGCATCAGCCGTTGCCGGGGCCGGGTCTGTCAGTGTCGGGCAGCCGACGAGTGTCTGGTCTGTTGTCACGGCTTTGAGCGAAACCGCGAAGTCGCCGGTCTCGACCTCGATCTCGGCCAACTGCTCCTCTTCGAGCAATTCGAGCAGCCACCGGATGTCGTCGTCTGAGAACCCGTTCATAGCGCCTTTGGCCTCTATGATGGAAAAAGCGGACACAGACCTTTTTCATTCATCAACGCGTAGCTCGGCCTGAGTATGGCGCTGTTTGCCATACTCAGGTGAGAATGGGGGTACCCGCGGGTACCCGCTGCGAAGCAGTGGGTGTGGCGTGGGTCAATTCTCAGCTTCCCGTTCGACAGGCTCACGGCCCTGAGCAACGTCGAAGGGCAACCCGAGGTCGTTGGCTACAAACGGCCTACCTCTCCAGTATTGCTGCGTACTCCATTTGACTGATAATCGAGGCTAGGGGGTTAGGACGTGAGTAGTTACAGGATAGTATTTGGGATGCTAGTTCGCGGCAGTTGCTTGGTAGCGGGGGAGGGATTTGAACCCCCGACGACGCGGGTATGAACCGCGCGCTCTAGCCGTCTGAGCTACCCCGCCACTCTTCATAGCGCTCACCGCGAGGCGAAGCGCTTCTTCTTGCGGGCCTTCTTCGCCTTGCGCCGCTCTTCGGCCTTCTTCGCCTCCACCTCGCGACGTAGCTGCCCCACCATTGAATCTTCCAGTTCGCGTAGCGAGGTGTCGTCAAACTGGGCGAGCTTTTCATAATCTATTTTGGCCATGCTCTCAAGCCTCCAGGAACAGTCACTATACAAGAAGCAATCCGGCAAGTCAATAGTCGGATGCCGGCGGGTGCGTGTACGAATCGTCGCTAGGACAGCAACCTCCTGCAAAACCTGGAGGACAAGCTTGCCCGCCCTCCCCCCTCTGCCGCGTGGCTCGGGCACCCCCCAAAAACCCCGTGGGGCGGGCACCCCCAAAAAACCCCGTGGCTCGGGCTTCCCGCAGGTCGTGAGCGAAGTCGAAGGGCAGCCCGACTCTGCCGTTGCCTTTCGGAGGGGCCGTGCCGAGCGAACGGTTGCGCCGTTGCAACCGTTCGGGAGACCGGCCCGCGCCCTTCCTCCCCGCGTGGCACAAGCTTGCCCGCCATAGCTTTAGCGA
>JALGTY010000333.1 GCA_029821145.1 Candidatus Zipacnadia bacterium | reverse complement strand
TAAACGGTCACGAAGTTGCTGGCCAGGTCTTCACCCGTGCGCCGGCGGATCATGAACTTGACCGTCTTGGGCGGGTACTGCACCGGCCCGTCGCAAGCGAACAGCTCCTCCTCATCGCCGACGATGTGCGCGCGCAGGCCAATCCCTTCCCACGCGTGCTGGCGTTCGCCGGGGAGCGGCTCGGTCAGACGCCACTCGTGGACAGCTCTGCCCTCCAGCGCCCCTCGTTGCACGTTGGTCAGGTATTGAAAGCCGCTGCCCTTGTACCCGCCGAAGCCCACTGTGCCGGCCTTCTTGCCCTTGAGGCTCTCATCGTCGTAGAACTGCCCGTAAGGCACATCAGGGCCGGCGAGCGTACCGGTCGCTTGCACGGGCCCCAGCGGCGGATCACAGATATACTCCGCATGGGTGCCGTGCGCGACGTAATCGTGTTGCTTGCCGCCACGCACGTAGAACACGTCGAATATATAGCTTTCCGTATCGGTCACCTGCACGTGGATATTGGCCCTGCGGTAGAGCGAGACTCTGCCCGGGTATGCGCATTCGCACGAGGCGTCGGCGATCTGGGCGAAGCTGTTGGGCTCGAAGGCGTGGACCTTGCCGGCCTGCCGCCGCGTCTGCCTCATGGCGTCCACGACAACCGTGTTATGAGCGATGGTGTTGCTGGCGAACCCGAAGCGGATGGGGTTGTACGAATCAGTCTGGCCCGGATAGCCGAGCTCGGCCAGCAACACGTTCTTGTGGGAAAACAGTAGCAGGTTGAGTTGATCGTAGTGCACGTGCGAAGGATGGGCGCCGTACACGAGGAGACTGGCGGTGCGGTTTGCGTCGCTGCCGCTCTGAAGAATCCCCACGCCGTAACCCGGAAGATGATTTGAGGTGACGCCGATGGGGGGCGGCTCCTGGTCGGGCAGTTTGGCCAGCACTTCCTCCGGAGCCTCGCTGAACAGGTCCCCGCCGGCGGACGCGCCCTTGGACTTGACCGCCCAGGCCATCCTCGGGTCGTAATAGTGCTTCAGCGCGACACGGCAGCGCCCGGCGTTCCAATACGAGCCGGCGGAGAACAGGCCGCCCCGGTCATCCATCATCGGTGTACCCCAGCCCGCCACGTACATACTGAAAGGCCACGACAGCAGCTTCTGAAAGCGCCGGTTCTTGTAGTAGTTGATACCGACCATCGTCAGTGACTCCGCCACGGTCGCAAGATCTCTCAACCAGATGCCGTTGTAGTTGATGGATTCGGGAGGCATCCCATCGCGATACACCAGACTCTCCAGGGCGTCGCGCAGCCCCAGGTCCTGGTAGCCCGCCACCTCTGGATTCGCTACGACATAGTCAATCATCTCCTGCGAGGTGGGGTGCTTCTGTTTCTCGTCCAGCGCCAGCGCCAGCAAAACCAGGGATTTCTGGTGCATGCCGTAGTTGCCCGCGATGCGATGGGAACCATCGGTGATGCAGCGTGCCGCTTCCATCAGCAGCCGCTCGCGGATCATTTCGTCGAGCTCCGGCCCGGTCTTCCCCGACAGCTTCTGCAGCGCCACATCCTCATAGAGGAACGGTCGAACCGCATCGTACGCCGGGGCGCAGGCGTTTGGCGTCCGGACCTCCCAGATCTTGTTGGTCCACTTGCCCGTATAGCTGGAGCTGCGTTCCTTGCCCTCGCGTGACTGCTTCCCGTAGTCGTAGTCCGGATAGTACTCGGCCATCTGCCACAGCAGCACCGCGCATTGGTGGGCATACTTGCGGGCATGCTCCTGGTTCTCGGTCACCAGCGCCGCCTTCCCCAGAGTCGTGATGGCCGGTATCACATGACGCATCATGCTGAAATGGGCGTAGTAGGCGACAAACCAGTAGTTGTTCTTTCCCTTATCGCCGGGCTTGTGCCATCCCCAGCCGTCGTCGGCGTAATCGCCCGTGAGCAGCGATCGGTCCTTCATCCCTGATTCGAGGAACTTCGCGAAATCGTTGGACGGATACTCCTCACCGCCCACGGGACACTTGACCTTGAACGGCCGGTCCAGGCTGATTTCCCACCCGTACAGGGGTACCTCTAGGCCATGCACGGGGCATCGCCCACTGTGCACCCCGAAAGCGCGAGGGACCTGCGGCGGGATCACCAGTTTCCGCAGTTGGTCATCGTCATAGGCCGCCCATTGGTTGGCGGCACTGATGGCTGCGTCGCGCTGCGAACGAGCCCAGTCATACTTCGCCACGTTGCTCCGCATGATGGCCAGCTTTTCGTCCGTGTAGTACGTGCGCTTGCTCTGCGCCGCGACCGGCGCGGCGGCGATCGTCATCACAACTGCTGCCCAAATGATTTTCATCCCAGTCCTTTCATCTGATCGTGATCGTTCCGGCCCTTCCCGGCCTGAGTGTCCGCCCGGACAGGGCGATGACCGCAAGAGCGCCGATGACCACTGTTGCCGGCTTGATCAGCCTGCCTCAGTTCATGTCAGTATATTCGCCGCGCTTTCCACAGTTGCCTCCTGTGCTTGGGGAGTGAGCCATCTCCGCCTGGGTGGGGCAGAGGCCCGCGCTACAATGCCCTGCTTTCGCAAGGAAACGTCCTTCCGCGGGGGGCTGCCGCTTCCCAACGGCTGTCAGGATGTTCAAATGTGGGCTCTCTTGCACATGAATGACCGGCACCGAGAGGCATTGGTCTGTCAAGCGGAGAATACTACGCGCAGTAGGAAAGCATATCGGTAGTGTCGGCTCAACACCCTCGCTGCCCAGGCCGGCCAGGAAGCAATGGGCAGAATGGGCTACCCGCTTCTGGGAAATGTCGGATTACTGAGAGAGGGCAACCAATGCGATGGACAACAGGCTTCGGTAACCGTCTATTGATACTTGTTCCGTTACTGGCGACAGTTGATACTTGTTCCGTTACTGGCGACAGCCACAGCGGTGATGTCCTCGGAGTATATCAAGTATTACCCGTCCCCGCAGGTCATTGAGGAGATATCGCCATCCGTGGAGTGTCTGCGGGTAGAAGAGGCGCCAGTGCTTGATGCGGTTGCTGAGGAGGCGGGATGGCAACGGGTCAGGTCGGCCACAGCATGGGTCAATCCGCGGACGGGCTGCAATACCAGTTCGCAGTTGCCGGCTCAGGCTCGCCTGCTGCATGACGATGACAATATATACGTGTTCTTCGAGGCCGGGCCACCACCGGCGTATCTGGCTGTCACAGATCCCTCGGAGTGGCGTCTGCGCCTGAAGATAGACCCGCATCCGGAGCATATTAACGCCTCGGAAGTGTACCTGCGGGCGGACGGCTCGGGTGCGCTCAAGGCGACCAGTTGTATCACATGTAATATTCGCAAACGGCAGCAGCAGCTCCAGGACCTGCCTCAGCCGGAGGGCAAGGCTGACATCCGTGACGGACAACTGCGGGCTGAATTCGCTATTCCTGTCGCGGGTCTGCGGACCGATCCGCCAGCCGCAGGTGACGTGTGGGACCTGGACTTTGAACTGCAGGTGCACGGATCCAGTGGTATCGCCCGCTGGGGCACCGACTGGATCCCGGGGCGCATCCGTTTCGTATCCGAGGAGACGCCTGCACCAGCCTATTACCTCACAACTCCTGAAATGCCCGTGACTCCGCATCACGGGACCTTCACTGTCTCTGTGACTGTAGTCAAGCGGGCCGATGGCGCTCGGCCCACGGAAGTGGTCGCGGAGGTGATTGACGGTAGCGGCACACGAGCGGAATCGCCCACGGTGCACGAATTGCTGCCGGAAGAGATCGGGGCGCCGATTCCGCTCGCGATCGAGGTGCCCGCCCCAGGTTGGGGTGCAGTGCGGTTTGAACTGCGACGCGGCACCGAGGTAGTCGCTTCGCTGGTGATGCCGGTGCAGATCGAGCCGGCATTTGAGCGTTTTGTTGACGTGCCCGCCGGTTCATTTGACTGCTATGTGAGTACAGCTACAGTGGGGCCCGGGGATCCGGTGGAAGGCCATTTTGCCTTGGCCGCCGCCTCGCCCGAGGCGGTAGCCGAAGTCCAATTTCGGCTCCGTGGCACGCGCGTTACAGGACAGGAAAGTGCCAGGACCAAACTGCAGACGGCTGCGGTAGGCGGTGCGGCTCCGGAGACGGTTGTCTTTTCTGTGCAGTCAGACGGTTTGCCCTGCGGGATCTATCGAGTCGAAGGCCTGGCAAATGTCAATGGCCGCTCACAACACTTCAGAAGCCGCCCGATCAGTCTGGCCGGTAACTTCATCACCGAATATGACGCCATGATTGCTGCTTTTGAGAAGCGGCTGGGAAAGGTTTCGGGGCAGCAGTTGAAATACCCGTTCCAGCGCGACTGTGCGGAGATGCTTCTGTATATGATCAAGCGGCATGGCGTTGACGAATTCAACAAAATGAGCAGGGGAGCACGCAGGAAGCGGGGCTGGTGGCCGGTGGGATGGGTGGTGCAGTTGGACGAGATGCTGGCGGCGCTGCAGGCTGATGTGGACTACTTCGCCGGCAAGTCCGGTAAGTACTTGTGCGCCTACCGCTCCAAGGTGGACAACAGCCTGCAGCCGTACGAGTTGAACCTGCCCGAGGGCTTTGACAAGGCTGAGAAATGGCCGACGATGTTCGCTCATCACGGTGGCACCAGTGCCCACTTCTACTTCGGCCTCATTGGATTGTATGAGTATGGGTATAAGCCGCTGTCCGAGTGGCCTTTGATAGGTGTGGGGCTCGAAGAACGTCACCACAACCTCTCCCGGGGAGGCGTGCAGGATGTTGACTTCCTCGAGGTGTATGACCAGCTCAAGGAGCACTTCGGCATGGACCCCGCACGGGTCAGCATGAGAGGACTCTCTACGGGCGGGACGTCTGCGTGGCACTATCCAATCCAGATGCCCCACCGGTTCGTAGCATCCATGCCAAGCGGCCCCTGGGGCTATCAGTACACCGGTCAGCTCCCCAATGTCCGCTATGTGCTTATGCACTCCTATCATGGTCGCCACGATCCCAACACCTGTGTGGCCAACAGTCAGGTTATGACCGGAGCCCTGGCCGGGATCGGCGGACGGGCCGTCTGCACCGAGTTGCGGGTAGGAGGGCATGGGACCTTCCCAGCTTACCGCGATCGCCAGTACGTGGAACGTGTGCTCGATGAGCGGTCGCCGCGTTATCCGAAGCATGTAGAGTTTATATGTACGCGGCCTCGATACAACCGCGCCTACTGGGTGACAATCGAGCGCCTGATAGACTACGCAGATGAAGCCCGCGTTGACGTGCATGTGGGCGACCGCACAACTATAAGTGTGGAGACAGAAAACGTCGGCGCGCTTTCGCTTGATCTATCCGGGGGACAGGTGGACGCGGGCAAGCCGGTGCGGGTGGTGCTCAACGGCCAAGCGCAGATGATGCCATATACCCAGGATCTGCGGCTGGAGCTGCAGCCGGCTGAGGATGAGTTGGTAAAGAACGCAGAGATAGCCGGCCCCATCGGCGACTGGGTCTTCCACAAGTCCGTGATTGTGTATGGCACGGAGGCGGGCAGTGAAGTTGAGAGCGCCTATAAGGAGCTTGCGGAAGAGGTCAGCAGAGGCCGGCCACTTAAGCAGGGCGCGCGGCGCTGGAGCTACGTCTATGATCGCGAGACATTCTGGCCGGTCAAGGCCGACAGTGAGATAACGGATGAGGATATACGGGACTGCAACTTGATACTCCTGGGTGGCCCTGGCGCCAACTCCGTCAGCACCCGCCTGGCCGACAGGTTGCCGGTGCAGTTCGACAGCAACGGGTTGCAGATTGAGAGTGTCCGTGTCGAGGGGCCCGGCGCGAGTGCCGTCTTCGTCCACCCCAATCCGATGAATCCTGCGCGCTATGTGGTCGTTGCAGGCAGCGCAGATCCTGCCTCCGTACCGACGATTAGGGCCGGGAGGCTGAGAGACTTGAAGGCCGATATGCGGATTCTGGCTGGCGACAATGCCCGACTGTTGCCCGGGATGCTGTACTTCGACGCAGAGTGGCGACTGCAGATGCCGCGAAAGGTATGCGAGGTCCCGGAAAACAATAGTACGCTGTGGTGCGAGCTGTGCTGTGAAGCTATGCTGCGTAAGAGCGGGGCTGATATCGCCTTCGTGCGGCCGTATGGAATCTGGGACAAGCCAGTGCCGTCAGGTCCCCTCTACTATACTGAGATAACCGGCAGCGCCAGACACGACGCAGTTGTGAAGTTCGAGATGACCGGCGCAGAATTCACCAACTACCTGCAGAGCTGGATCACGCTCTACGGAGCTCCGCCATATCTGGCAGGCATGGCTCTGGACTGGAGCGTGGATCCCAACAACCGCGTCATCCGCATCAACAGTACAGGTCTGGACCCGCACACGACATACAAAATCGTTGCAGATGAGATCTCAATCACTCGCGGACGCTGGAAAGTCCCTGACACTGTCCAGTACCAGGTATTGCCCTTCACAACCGCCCAAGCTGTCACCAAAGACATCGAGTCGGGCCGGTTCGGATCAGGAGGGGCAGTGCCGTGAAGACAGGACAGGTGATGGTCGGCATCAGGCGGAAGTGGTACTGTGTGGTATTTCATCAGACACAATGCG
>JALGTY010000332.1 GCA_029821145.1 Candidatus Zipacnadia bacterium | reverse complement strand
AGGGAGAGGGGAGAACGCCGACGGCAACGGAGGCGGGCCGGTCTCCTTGCGGAATCTTCGATTCCGCAACTCGGCGCGGCCCCTCCGCAAGGCTAGGACAACGGCAACGGCGTCCGTATGTCAGTTTCCCGTCCCGCCCCTCCGCAAGGCTAGGACAACGGCAACGGCGTCCGTATGTCAGTTTCCCGTCCCGCCGCGCTGCCAGGTCGTGGTCACTTGCCCCTGGGCATCCAGCTTCACAAGCGCGCAGCGCCCGTCAGTCGAGAATTCCCCGAACCTACATACGCCCGCAGCAACATCTGCGTAGCAATATACATGCCGCGAACCATCGGCGAATCGTATCTCCAGCGCCGTGGCATTGGCCTTGTGCCCCTGCTCGTTTGTGACGCTCAGCAGCTTGATCTCTTGGACAGGGCTGGTTTCTCCAGCCGGCATCGGGTAGAAAATGTAGGTGACTCGCGTGGGTCCTGTGGATTTCCACTCGTAGATGGCGGTCGGTAGAGGTCTGAGGTGATGGAAGTTTTTCATGGTCCAGCCCTGCAATTCGGGTTCTTCCTGCCCCTCGACTAGCTTCAGCCCCAGAGCTGGCACAGGTGCCGCGATGACGTGCAGATTCGCGGCATCACCCCTGGTATTCACCGTCAAATCATCAACACCGGCAGCTTCAGAATTCAGGTGGAAGATGCTCTCATAGCTGTGCTCATTGTCATCTTCGGGTACCACAGTGTCGGTGATGATCCAGTACTGCGGCTTCACGAAGAGGATGCTGCGGGTGTGTGTCGCCGCCACCTTCACATCCTTGGACGCTCGCGTGCCGTAGCCGTGCTCGTAGCGGCCTTCTGCGAAGTCAAAGTCGTCCTCGCTCAGCCACAGGTTGTCAAGCGGCTCGAACGGGTAAGGCAGCACCCACGAATCCGCAACGTGGTAGGAGCGCTGGTCGTAGCCGTCAACGCGGATGGTGTTATGGCCGCGAGTGGATAGCACGTACTTGCGCTGCTCCGAAGCGTTGTACATGTGAGCGCCCGCCTCGACTACGAGCTGTTTGCCATACGCGTACACAATGAAGCCGAGCTTATCCTCGTGCTGGTGTGCGGCGCCAAAGGGCCCGGCGTCGAACATGAGATAGAGGTCGTTGTGCGCGTCCCAGCCGGTCCGCATCACGTAATGCCCACTGTACGGGAATGCAACTGAATCGGGTGGCGGCTCCTGACCCTCTGCGCCCTCGGTCGCACCCCACAGGAAATCCTGGCGCTGCGGGAAATACGCGGCCGCTTTCTTCAGCGGCTCCATAGGGTCAGCATTGTACGCATCGTTGCGTCCAGGGACTTGTCCATTGGGCATCATCGCATACAGCAGGTAGTTGTACATGCTCTCCATTTTGTGCAGGTAATCTCCGGGCAACTCATCTTGCATGGCATTGATACTAGCCAGCGCCAGTACCTTGCCGAAGTTGCGCAGGACACCCATGTTGTACCCCAGTGCCAGCTCATACTGCAGACCGTCGGGATACACTTCCCTTTCAAGCTGCCCGTACAGACGCTTGATGCCCGTTTCTCGCCACGTCCGCGCACGCTTGAATTCCGGGTTGAGCACGCCGCTGAAATAGACCCCGAGTGACTGAGAGGTGAGGTGGTTCAGCCTGCCAGGCCATTTCATCAAGTGTTCCGTCTGCTCGTAAATTGATTTCCAGATGGTGATGATTGCGTAGTCAGTATATGCCGGGCTGTCGAGGGTGTTGAAGATCGCCTGGGGCCACGAGTAACACATCCGGGCGGCGGTATTCAGTGTCTGCCACGCGTAGTGGTATGGACTGACGCCGCTCTGGAAAAGCAGCATCGGACAATCCTCGGCCCATGCCACCATGTCGGCCGCCATCTTCTGGGCGTACTTGTCCTCGCCGGTGCGCCAGTAGGCGCTCAGAAGATAATTGAAGTGGTGGAAGCGGTTGAGCAGCGCATTGTACTCGTTGGTCCTCAGCGGGCCCTGCCGGTAGGCCTCAGGATTGTGGCTCCAGTCAATACGCCTCTCCGGCTTGTAGGCGAACTTGCCCATCTTGTATTCGTTCGCAAGATACTCGTCGGCACGTGACACCACAACTGGTGAATTCAGATGCGCCAGACGATCTTCACGCTCAGTGAACCAGCGTGGGTATTTGCGGTTGCGGATATGGTTGGCAAAGGCGCTCTTTGCCGCCTCCAGGTCGCCCTTATCCAGTGCTGCTTTGACGGAGGCCAGTTCCGGGCGCTGCAGGTCCAGCGCCGCGAAGAACTCCTCATCGGTCATCCGTGGCCCTTCGCCTGGTGCCGGGCAACCGACGGTTATGAGCCGGATATCGTCAATGTAGAGCACCGTGTCGGGGTCCGGCTCGGCTCGTCGCCACAGAAGCTGGGTCCTGTCAAACGCTAGGGACGCTATGTTGTCCCACTCCGGCAACTGCACTCCTGCGCGGCGTTTGAATTCAGTGAACGGTATGATGAAGCGCTGCCAGCCGCTGAAATTGATGTTCAGATCCGCCATCACCCATATCTGATCTACGCCGGCCTCAGCCTTGCCATTTACGATCAACCACGGCTCAGTGGGAAAGGGCTTTTCGCTATAGATCCAGAATGAAAGCGCATCCTGCGAGGTCCAGTCGCTGGGGATATCTCTGAGGGTGATGACACCGGCCTCGGCGTAGTGCCACCTCAACGCCTTGGAGCCTTCTTTCACTTGCTCGGTGCTGGCTGTTACCTGCCCCTCCCACACCTCCGCGTCTTCGCAGTCGCAGATGAGCACGTCACCAAGAGCCGCCGTGGTGAGCACCATCAACCCGGTAAGTATCAGCTCTCTCATGAAGCCTCTCCCAAGGCAAATAGCTACGTTCATTCGCAACTACCCACCTACCCCCGGCGGATGCTGCGCACCCGCCACCCCCTTCCGACACGGAAGGGGGTAGCAAGCGCTAGCATCGGCCACAGTCTGCGGGTTCGTGCGTTTGTCGTGGGCGCACGGTGTACGCCCATCAATGTAGGGGCGCAATTCATTGCGCCCAATCAACAGCGGCCTCAAGGGCGTGATAAATCACGCCCCTACAAATAGGCAGCCCTGAAGCTACAAGGTCAGTAGCTACGTTCATTCTATCCCCAGCAGCTTCACGGCGTTGCCCCAGAAGTAGTCCTCGACCTGACTGTCGCTCAGGCCCGCACACCAGAAGGCAGCCTTGACCGCTCGCAAGTTCTCGATTCCCACCAGCGGCAGCGCGGCATTTGAGCTGTATTCGAGTTCGCCGACAGGTGTGTTCGCATCTATCCAGACGAAGGTGTCGCCTACAGTGAAGTTCGTCCCCCGGATGTGCGATACGTAGAAATCAGAGCCGTAAAGCATCCTGTGCGGGCCGATGATATGCACGACGGCCTCAACCGCCAATGAATTGCAGACGCTCGAGGTGTCAGTCCATAGGTTGTCCAGGCCGGCGAGGGCCGGCAGGCCCTTCAGTACGTGATAGGCATTGAAGCCCCGTGCGCAGTGGTCGAGTATCAATTGCATGTCGGGGTACTTCTCGCAATAATGGCGGATCCAGTGCTGGTTGGACGCATCCGCCACACCTGACGAGCGGACTAGATGGAGCGTGACGCTCCAGCCTTCCTGGTCGGCGACAGCCGCGATCGGTTCAGGGAAGTAATCGGGGATTTCGGCCTGATAGATGTCCTCC
>JALGTY010000026.1 GCA_029821145.1 Candidatus Zipacnadia bacterium | reverse complement strand
CGCTCATCGAGTTGTATCGGTCCGGGATCGGTATAAGCTACATTATCGGCAACCATGACTCCGGTATCCTCGGCTTCTCTTCCGACATTCGCCAGATCCCGCTGACGATAAACTACCCCTATCTGGTGCTCGAATCGGGTGACGTCCGCATGCTCATTGAGCACGGACATCTGCTGGACGCATGGCTTTGGGCCTACGTTGAGCACCGCCTGAGCTTTGTGTGTACCACCAGTCCACCAACGCCTGAGAACGCCATGCGACAGTTTATTGACCCGAATTCCGCACCTGCACAGGTGGATTTGCCGCCTGCACACGCAATGGCCGACCAGTTGTTCGCCAGCCTGCAGTGGGAGCCGAACGGCCTGGACTTCACGGAGACGGAGACGCGGCTGGCAATAAGCCTGATGGCGCTGGACCTATTCGATGACTTCGAGGACGTCCGGGCCGATGGCGAAGTGTTCTCTGAGAAAGACCTCCTACTGCCTGAGCTACAGGAGCTGGGCGTGACCCCCGAGCAACTGTGTGTAGCGGCGGAGATACCCAAGCAGACTCTCGAGGCGTTTCGGATGATAGGCGACGTTTACTATGCAAAGATCCCCTGGCGCCGCGCCGCCCGCTACCGCCTGAAACAGCTCAATAATGAGTTGGGCGATCTCATTTCAACCATAGTGCTCGGTCATATCCATAAGATAGACCACATGCAGTGGGACGAAAACGGGCAGCAGAGAGATTACCATAACGCTGGCTCCTGGAAGAACAACAAGGCCGATTTCTTACACCTGGAAAACGGACAAGTCACCATGTATGAGCGGCTGTGGACCGATCCCCTGCCGTGAAACGATAGGCCCGCCGCAGTCCGCAGCATTGGTCCAAGGAGGCCAAAACCGTGAAATTCTTCGTTGACACGGCGAATATTGACGAAATAAGAGAAGCAGACAGTTGGGGTATTGTTGACGGCGTGACCACCAATCCCACGCTGGTGGCCCGCGAGGGCCGTGAATTCGAGCCAACAATAAAAGAGATATGCGACCTCATGGGCGACCGACCAGTCAGCGCCGAGGTAATAAGCCTCGACGCCGAAGGAATGCTCACCGAGGCTCGCAACCTGGCCACTTGGGCCGACAACATCGTGGTCAAGATCCCAATGATCAAAGAGGGCATGAAGGCCGTCAAAGTGCTCGCACAGCAGGGCATTAAGACCAACGTGACCCTGGTATTCACTGCCGGTCAGGCCCTGATCGCGGCTAAGGCCGGCGCAACCTACTGCTCGCCGTTCTTGGGACGAATTGAGGACATGGCGACCGAGGCAATCACTGTTGTCAAGCAGATGGTGGACATCTACTGCGCCTACGGATTTGACACCCAGGTGATAGTCTCCAGCGTACGCCGGCCCGAGCACGTAGTGCAGAGTGCCTGCTGGGGCGCGCATGTGGCCACCGTGCCATTCAAAGTTCTGGATCAGCTATTCAACCATCCGCTGACCGACAGGGGCATTGAGGGCTTCCTGGCCGACTGGGAGAACCTACAGAAGGAGCTGGGCAAGTAGCGACTCACCGCGCCGGCGTAATTATTATCTCGTCGCGATAGACTTCTTCGGTAAAACTGAGCGCGCCGTTACGGGCCACAACCTCCAGGCGGCGCGCTTTTCCGCGCTCAGGCTGGATGCTCACGAGGTGGCGCGAACCGTCCCCCACTGCATAAACTCCCCCCTGTGCGACTCCAAAACGCACACGCACCGCACTTTCGGGCCGCCTGAAGTGGTATGGGTTCTTGCGCGTGGGTGCCAACTTCGCCCCCGGGCCGGCGGCGACCATATGTATGCGATCCGGCCGCAGCTCCCGGATAACCATGCTGACCTCCGCCTCATACGGTTGCGCCGTGATGCGACTTAACGACAGCGACCGGATCGAGTGTGCCGGAACCGTGACCTGCACCGTCTGCCGTTCGCCACCGGCGGTGCGCTCGGCACGGTTGATGGTCAGGACGCCCTCCACCAACCTGTCGCCTTGTCCATGAAACCCGATATTGTAGGCCATGTCCGTTGCTGAGCCATTCAATACGCGAAATCTATCCCCCTCCAGACTGACCTCCACCGCCTGCGGCAGAAACGGGCTGTCGAGAAGCTTGCAGCTAGCTCTTCTGCTCATCAGGTCGTAGTGCAGGGCGCTGCTCATCGGGTCGGACAGCGACCAGTACGAATACAGCAGATGAGTTGCGAACATCGCTATACCGCGGCCGTAGGTATTGTATATCAGGCCCGAAAACAGCGGATTACCCTCCTCCACAGTCTTCGCATCCAGCACACCAAGAGCGACGGCATTCTGGGTGAGGCCGGCGTAAGCGGCGTACGAACTGATGCTGTAGGCGCGAGCCCCGTAAGTCTCTGCCGACCCGCTGCTGGACAACGACGCCCGGAAGCTGCCGGAGCTTTTCATCCGCACTCTCAGGCTTGGTAGCTCGGGCACTTGTGCGCTAACAGTGAGGTCGCCAGCCTTCGCCTCGCCCGCCGATAACTCTCTAATCCCAAAGACGTTCTGCAGAGGCGAGGGCAGCCGCAGCCATGAGCCTGTGCAATGCAGGCCGAGGCCCACGTCCGCCATTAGCGCACCGCCGGATTTGACGTATTCGGCCAGGATGCGACCATCCGCCTCGGTCACCCCGAGCCCGGCAGGGACGATAATGACGCTGTAGCGCTGCAAATCAACTTCCGCCAGATCAGCCGTCGTCAGGCAATCTACCAGCCCGAAACAGGTGCCGGTGCGCAAGCCCTCCATGAGATTGCTGGGTTCCCCGATACCGAACCACTTCAGGTGACCATAGACCGGCTGACCGCTGACCTGAAACCCCTCGGCATAATGCGAATATAGGATTGCGGCTGTCGGCTGCGGATGGCCGCTGAAGTCGGCCCGCGGCCACGCTTCCTGAAGCGAGCGCAACGTCCAGTAAGTGATCTGTGGAAACTGGCTGTAGCGCTCCCAATTTTCGATCCCTACACCGCAAGCACCGTGCATGTCGGCCTCGAGTATCCAGTCCCGCAGGCCGCCGGCATAGCCTGGCTCACCGGCCAGTGGCATCCGCAAAACCGGTAGCACATCAAAGCGTCCCCCGCGACGGGCCATGTCCACGGCCTGCACATTGTGCGTGATGTGGTCGCCATAGTGAAGCCGGTCGGTACGCATTACGTCCGGGGGCATGCTGACGACAATGATATCGTACAGGTCGGGGACCGCAGCAATACTCCGATACAGCGCGACACTTCCGGTGAGAAGCGGTCTGGAACTATCGAGCGACTTGATGGTCTCGGCCCACTGCCGCATCACTTCCCCGAACGCATATTGCCGGTAATCGGCAACATCTACCGCCGCCCGGCCGAAGCCGAACGGCTGCTCGTAGCGAGGACTCAGCGCCGCATCCTGCTTCACATCCGCCCAGATGCGAAACGAGGCGTCCCAGTAGCGATTCATGCTGTCGAGATCGCCGTATCGCGCGCTCAGGAACTCCCGAAAGTCACCATCATGATCGCTGATATTCTTTTCGAGATAGTGGCCGGTAGCCCAGGCGCTGATACCGGGCTCGTCTCTCAGCCCGTTCACAGTCGTGGTTATCAGCCTCGACACGGCCTCCAGATACTGTTCTGAATAAGGTGATATGCGGTAGTTCGCAAAGCTGGTGGTGGGGATGCCGACGATGACTTTGTAGCCGGCGGCAGAGGCCTCCCGAATCTGTTGAGCCACCGGCTTCAGGTCGGCAAGTTCATCTGCCCGCAGGTCAATATAGAGGGTGTTTACGCCGAAGGTCTGCAGGTCGGCCAGCGTGCCGCCTTTGTCGAGGCCATAGACAAACGTAAACGGCCCCGGCTTTTCGACACTGCCCGAGGCACCTGCAGCCAGCCATAGCAGCAATATGCTCCAGATGGCGCAGTTGACTCCGCGCGGCCTCATTCCTATTTGCGGGTACGGTTGCATGACAGACTCACTTGCACAAGGGCACAGGTCCGATGCGCTGACGGAATCCATTTCGCAGCCGCACACCGCTACTCCTGCAACTGTCCGGGCTGGGGAGCTGGGAAAGGTCTAATGTGTCACGCCGCAATGGGGAGCCTGGGGCGTCAATCGAGGCAGCGTAGCTATCTGACCTGTACTATCTGCAAACGCGCGGCTCGGCCTGAGCGTGGTGCCGTTGTCTCTCGGAGGGGCCGTGCCGAGCGAACGGTTACGCCGCTGCAACCGTTCGGGAGACCGGCCCGCGCCTTGACAGATTCCGTAGCGCGGTCATCCCAACCATATTCGCGTAGCTCGGCCAGCCGGCCCAGGGGACTGTCCCCGCCCAGTGCCGCGTACCTTGCCCTTCCCTTTCTCGTCGCGTGGCACAGGCTTTCCAGCCTGTGTGCCGTTGCAGTTGCTTTTCGCCCTTGCACTTGCCTTTCGCCGTGGTCGTTGCCGTTATTCCCCTCTCCCTGCGGGAGAGGGGAACAAGAGGGGTGAGGGCGCCTTTCCCAATCGCTTCACAAATAATCCGGGCTATGCGCCGTCCGTCTCCGGCAGCCAGTCGTCCTGATGAGCGAGGGCCTCGCCGGCGGCATCTTGCTCGGCTTCCTGCTTGCTGGGACCCCGTCCGATGCCGATAGGGCAGCCGTCGAAGCTGACCTCGACGGCAAATGTACGCTGGTGTGGCCGGCCGAGTGTTTCGACCGTCCTGTACTCCGGCGGACGGCCGCCGTGTGCTTGTACGAGCTCCTGCAGCCGTGTCTTGTGATCGAAGGGCAGCTTCCCAGATTTGACTTCCTCCAGCAGCGGGGCAAAGCTGCGCATGATGAAGGTGCTTGCTGCCTCCCAGCCGCAGGACAAGTATATCGCTGCAATCAGGCTTTCGAGGCAGTCGGCCAGTATTGAGGCCTTCTCCTGCCCCCCGTCTTCCGCTTCTCCGTGCCCCAGGAGTAGGTACTGTCCCAGCTCAAGTTGCTTGGCGACGGTGTACAGGGCCTCGGACCTGACCAAAGCTGCCTTCAGTTTGGTCAATTCACCCTCGGTCAAGCCGGGGTTATCCGCATAAAGCTGGCTGGCCAGAATCAAGTCCAGCACGGCATCGCCGAGAAACTCCAGCCGCTGGTTAGAACTCAGCGGCGCCAGGTCATGTTCGCGCACGTACGAGCCGTGACAGAAGGCCTGCTTGAGCAGCTCGAGGTCCTGTTGGACGGGAAGCCCGAGAGCCTGACGGGCCTCTGTCCAATCCTGCTCAGCCATACAGTCAGCTCCTCAGAAGCGGTTGACAAAACAACTTGGCCCCACGCATGCGCACTGGGGCCGATGCTCCAAAACTGATTTCGGCGCTGCCAGCCCCAGCTTAGAACCCGCTGCGACTGGCTATCAACACCGCGTTGTGGCCACCAAAGCCAAATGAATTGCTCATGACGGTGCTGATGGCCATCTCACGCCCATCGCCGCGGACGATGTCAAAGGTCATAAACTCATCCGGATTGTCACAGTTCAGCGTGGGCGGTACGTAGCCATGCTCGCACATCGTCAGGGCCATCATGATTTCAGTCGCGCCGGTCGCGCCGAGCTGGTGGCCGTGGTTGCCCTTGGTGGAGCTTACCGGCGGAGACTCTTCGCCGTACATCTGCAGTATCGCCCGACCTTCCATCGCGTCGCCATCCGGAGTACCGGGCGCGTGGGCGTTGATGTAGTCAATATCCTCGGGGTTGAGTTCGGCATCCCGCAGAGCCGCCTGCATCGCCCTGAGCGCGCCCTCGCCCTCCGGACACGGCGCGGTGATGTGGTAGGCGTCGCCGCTCATCCCGAAGCCGAGTATCTCGCCCAATATATCTGCTCCACGCGTCTTGGCGAACTCGTACTCCTCCAGGATTACGATGCAACAACCTTCCCCGATGACAAACCCATCGCGGTCGCGGTCAAATGGCCGGCACGCATGCTTCGGATCGTCGTTGCGAAACGATACCGCACCGGCGGAGGAGAAGCCACTAAGCGCGGTCTGGCTGACGCCCGCCTCACTGCCGCCGGTAATCATCGCGTCGGCCTGCCCACGAGCGATGATAGCTGCCGCTTCGCCTAGCGCGTGAGTCCCGCTGGCGCAGGCGGTCACCACGGCCAGGTTTGGCCCCTTCGCACCCGTCTGCATCGAGACCAGCCCGGAAGCCATGTCTATGATCAGCATCGGCACCAAGAATGGGCTTACCCGGCGTGGGCCCTTTTCCAGCAGTATTCTGAACTGCGCCTCCCACGTCTCCATCCCGCCGATACCCGAGCCGATGAGAACGCCGACATCTGCGCAGTTGCCTTCAGTGATCTCCAACCCCGCTTCCTCCAGCGCCATGTCGGTGCAGTACAGCGCGTACTGTATGAAGCGGTCGGCCCGTTTGCTGAGCTTGGCGTCCACCCGTTCGGCAATGTCTATACCCTTGACCTCAGCCCCGATCTGGGATTTGTATTCACTGGGATCGAAATGGGTTATGGTATCAATGCCACATTCCTCGTTACACAGCGCCTCCCAGAGCGTGTCCCGGCCGACACCGAAGCAAGACACCATCCCAACACCGGTGATGACGACACGCCTGCCCTGCTTTGCCCCGAGTTTGTCGAGGGGAGCCTGTTGAATGGGCCTGTCCATACTTGCTTCTCCGTTGCGAGATCGGCTGCGAAGCCGCCACGACCGTCAGTACCGGGCCCGGCCACACCTTACATGGGTTGAGCAGGTGGCCGGACGGCGACGCTTGCTTGCCAAACCGGTCCTCAACAGGTACAGCATCAAGCGGCTACCGAGGAGTGCCGCTAGCCGCCGATCTTGTTCTCGAGGTACTCGACGGCCTCGCCGACCGATGTAATCTTCTCGGCTTCCTCGTCGGGGATTTCGACATCGAACTCGTCCTCAAAAGCCATGACGAGTTCCACAACATCAAGTGAGTCCGCATTCAGATCGCCCTGGAAGGTGGCCTTCTCAGTTACTTGGCTTTCGGCGACAGACAGTTCACGGACGACGATTTCTTTCACTTTTTCATACAGTGCCACGGCAACGACCTCCCATTTGTTTGCAATCCAATTTCAGCGATCCACATCCACACTACGATGTCCCATTATGTACGACCAGCCACAACGGCTAAACCGTATTTTGCTACATTATCAGGCCGCCGTCAATATTTAGCACCTGTCCCGTGACGTATCCTGCCGCGTCTGAGGCCAGGAAGGCAACGACCTCAGCCACGTCCTCAGAGGTGCCGGGCCGGCCCAACGGTATATTCTCCAGCCACTGCTGCCGCACCTCCTCGTCAAGGGCCTCCGTCATCTTCGTCTCTATGAAGCCCGGAGCCACCGCGTTGCAGGTGATACCCCGCACGGCCAACTCCTTCGCCGTCGTCTTGGTCAGTGCGATCAGGCCGCCCTTCGAGGCCGAGTAATTCGCCTGCCCGACATTGCCCATGACTCCCGCAACCGATGCGATATTTACGATGCGCCCGTAGCGAGCCTTCATCATCGGCCGCGCGACTGCTTTGCTGCACAGAAAAGCGCCCTTCAGATTCACCTCGAGCACCAGATCCCAGTCCGCCTCCGACATGCGGATCATGAGCGAATCGCGGGTGATGCCGGCGTTATTGACCAGGATGTCAATCTTGCCAAGCCGCTCCAGTGTGTCGGCCACCATAGCGCCCACATCGTCTGCCGAGGTGACGCTGCCCAGCGTGACCACCGCAGTACGCCCCTGCTGCTCTACCAGCTTTGCCACCTCGTTGGCCGCATCTTCGGCTTCTGGAACATCATTGACGACGATGTCGGCTCCCAGCGCGGCCATTTTCGCGGCCAGCGCCCTGCCCAGCCCGCCGCCACAGCCGGTGACTATCGCAACTCTGTCCGTCAGCTTCAACGCAACCCCTCCTTGTCAACTGCGGCATTTCAGATAGGCCCACGTAGCTGGGACTTCCCAATATATCGCGTGGCTCGGGCTTCCCAAAATATCCCGTGGCTCGGGCTTCCCAAAATATCCCGTGGCTCGGGCTTCCCAAAATATCGCGTGGCTCGGGCTTCCCAAAATATCCCGTGGCTCGGGCTTCCAGCCCGAGTCCGTTGCTCAACCAACTACGCCTGGTTCTTCTACTGCTTGCTGCACCGCCGCAGCCGTGCCCGTGCTCAAAACAGTTGCATCCATACCCGACCGCTGCAGCATCTTAGCTAACACCTGACCTGCTCCGACCTCTACGAAGGTGTCCGCACCTGCTTCTACCATGCAGTCAACCGACTGCTTCCACAGCACCGGTTCGGTCAACTGCCGCACCAGGCCTTGCTTCAGCTCTGCAGCCTCGGTTCGCGCTGCGGCGTCAACATTGGCGACAACCGGTATGGCGGCATCAGAGAACTCTACCGTCTCCAAAACGGCGGCAAGCTTATCGGCTGCCGGTTGCATCAGCCGCGAGTGAAAAGCCCCACTCACCTGCAGCGGGATGGCGCGCTTGGCACCTAGCTCCAGCGCGACCTCACTGACTGCTGCAACGGCTTCGTCCTCACCCGTGATGACGATCTGCGACGCCGAGTTGTAGTTGGCGATCGAGACGGGCAGAAACTGCGCCAGGTACTCCGGCCTCACGGAATCTGGGTCTATTCCGAACAGCCCCTTGAGCAGCGAGTGAATCGCCTCCAGCACCTCATCCTCGTCCAGGCCGATGATGGCTGCCATCGCCCCGCCCGTTTCTGCGCCTGCCTCGGCCATCAACTGACCTCGCAGCCGCACGAGCTTGACTGCCTGAGCCGGTGCAATCACGCCGGCAATAGCCAGGGCCGAATATTCGCCCAGTGAGTGGCCGGCGGCCATATCGGGCTTGATGCCACGTTCTTGCAGAATCGCGGCGACTGACAGCGAGTGAGCCACCAGCGCCGGCTGCGCGTTTTCGGTGGCTGTCAGGACCTCGTCGGGACCCTCGAACATCGTCTCCAGCAGCGGGAAGTCCGCGGCGGCATCGAGGCTATCCAGCATCTCTCTCGCAGCGGGGTACTGCTCGTAGATGTCCTGAGCCATGCCGACGCTTTGTGAGCCCTGTCCCGGGCAGATGAAGGCAAGCATCTGTTAGCTTCCGAACTCCTCGCGAATGGCTTTGGCCAGAGCAGGGACCACTTCAAACAGGTCGCCGACGATCCCGAAATGAGCCACCTCGAAGATCGCTGCCGACGGGTCGTTATTGATCGCAACGATACAATCCGATGAAGACATTCCGGCTAAATGCTGCACCGCACCCGATATGCCGCAGGCGATGTACAGCTTCGGATGCACGGTCTTGCCCGTCTGTCCGACCTGGTGGTAGGCGGGAATCCAGCCGGCGTCAACGGTAGCACGCGAGGCCCCCACTGCCCCACCAATCGCATCGGCTAACTCGCGAATCAGCGCGAAATTCTCCGGGGTCCTCAGCCCGCGGCCACCGGACACGATGATATCGGCGTCCTGCAGGTTAGGCCCCTCCTCCCCGCTTTCCCTTATGACCTCGATTATCTTGGTCAGCACGCTGTCTTCGTTGATGGAGACCGGGACCTTGATGACCTCTCCCACCTTGCTTTCATCCGGCTCCGGTTTTTCGAAGACTCGTGGGCGCACGGTAGCCATCTGCGGGCGCGCATGACGGCACACGATGGTCGCCATGATGTTGCCACCGAAAGCAGGCCGCGTCTGATACAGAAGCCCTATTCCATCTTCCTCCTGAATCGCCAGACCGGTGCAGTCGGCTGTCAAGCCGGCACTGATGCGGGCGGCGATGCGTGAGGCCAGGTCGCGACCCAGGCCGGTGGCACCGATAAGCACAATCTCCGGCTTGTATTTGTTGATGATGCCGGTGATGACATCGGTGTACGGGCCCGTGCGATAACGTTGGAGCTCCGGCGCTTCAGCCAGATAGACTTTGTCGGCACCGTACGCAACCACGACCTCTGCCAGGTCGGCTACCTCGTGGCCGATCAGAACGAGGCCGAGTTCGACCCCGAGTTCGTCGGCCAGCTTGCGGCCCTCGCCCAGCAGTTCCAGGGCCACGTCCGCCAGCTCACCTTCGTCAACCTCGGCGACTACCCAGACGCCCTTGTACTCCGAAATGTCAATATCGCACACCTCAACGCGATCCATCTTGATGGCGTCGAATTTGCAACTGGTCACACATGCCCCGCACTGGGTGCAGGCATCGGTGAACACGGCCTTTTCGTCCACCATCTCGATAGCGCCGTAGGGGCATGCTTTCAAGCACAACTCGCAGCCCTTACATTCCTCTGCAACTACATAAATCGGCATTGACTCGTCCTCTGGAAATCCTGAAGAAAGTGTTGCAGAACTTGCTCCGACTGTTTCAAAGCACCTGCGCCTCCCGCAGTTTATCAATGAGCGTCTCGACTTGCTGCTCGGTCGTCTCGCCCTCGATTATTTCGCCCTCCACCTGGCGCGTTGGCGTGAATATATTGATGACATTAGTGGGAGAGCCGTCCAGACCGCAGCGGCTCTCTTGCGCCGAGATGCTTTCGCGGGTCCAGATTTCTATTTCAGCCTTCTTGGCCTTCATGCGAGCCTTCAAGCCCGGCATGCGCGGCTCGTTGAGGTGCTTGACGGCGGTGATGAGGCACGGCAGCTTGGCGCGCACCACCTCGAAGCCGTCAGCCAGCAGGCGGCGCACCTCCACCTCCGTGTCCGTGACCTCTTCGATCTCTATAGCGTAAGTAATCTGCGGAATGCCGAGATGCTCGGCCAAGCCGGGGCCGACCTGGCCCGTATCGCCGTCGAACGCCTGCTTGCCGCAGAAGATCAGGTCAAAGTCGCCGATTTTGTTGATGGCCTGGGCAAGGGAGTAGGAGGTCGCCAGCGTATCGCCGCCGGCCAATGCTCTATCGCACAGCAGCACTGCTCTATTGACCCCCATCGCGATAGCCTCGCGCAGGCCTTGCTCGGCTTGCGCCGGGCCCATGCACAGGGCGATGACCTCGCCGCCGCGCTCCTCGACGATCTGCACAGCCGCCTCGATGGCGTTCTCGTCAAACGGGTTAATAATGTGGGGAACCCCGTCACGGATGAGCGTGCCGCTTTCGGGGTCCATCTTGACCTCTGTGGTATCGGGAACGTACTTGATGCAAACGACAATTCGCATAACACAGCCTCCCGCAGGCTACCGCGACCGCGCCTCTTTCAACAGTTGGTTAGCGATGACCAGACGCTGGATCTCGGACGTCCCCTCCACGATCTCAAACAGCTTCGCCTCGCGCATGTAGCGCTCGACCGGGTAGTCGCTGCAGTAGCCGTACCCGCCGTGGATCTGGACCGCCTTGGAGGTCACTTCGCCGCAGACTTCGGAGGTCTTGACTTTGGCCATCGCTGCTTCCTTTTCGAAGGGCAGGTCCTGGTCCTTAAGCCATGCGGCGCGGTAAGTCAGCAGGCGGCCGGCTTCGATTTCGGTCGCCATGTTGGCCAGATGGTTCTGGATGAGCTGGAAATTGGCGATCCGCTCGCCGAACTGCTCTCGCTGCAGCGCATACTCCACGGCTGCGTCGTAAGCGGCCTGCGCCAGGCCGACCGCGCCGATAGCCATACCGATGCGACCGACCCGCAGCGTCTCCATGGCGACCCCGAAGCCGCGACCCTCCTTGTCCAGCACGTTTTCAGCCGGCACGCGGCAGTCGGTGAAGATCAGCTCGCGATTCGAAAGCGACTTGAACGCCATCTTCTCTTCATCCTTGCCGAACTCGAACCCCGGCGTCCCCTTCTCGACGATGAAGGCGGTTATGCCGCGCACGCCTCTGTCCGGGCGACTGTTAGCGATGATCACATAGATCTCTGCATCCCCGCCGTTGGTGATAAAGACCTTCGTGCCGTTGAGGACGTATTCGTCGCCATCCTTGATCGCGGTGGTTCGCACTGCGGCGGCATCAGACCCCGCCATGGGTTCGGTGAGGCCGAACGCGCCGATGCTATCGCCGCTGGCCAGGCGTGGCAGGTACTTTTCCTTCTGCTCCTCGGTGCCGAAGAACATGATGGGGTACACAGCCAGCATGTGCGCGCCGGAGACAGCTCCCGTGGTCGTGCACGCTCCCGACAGCAACTCGCCCACTACAGCCCATTCCAAGAAGCCCAGGCCCATGCCGCCGTACTGCTCCGGAACCGGTATCCCCATCAGGTCCATCTCCCCAAGCAGCTTCACCTTATCCCAGGGGTATTCGCCGGCTGCGTCGGTCTCGCCGGCAAACGGCTTGAGCTTCTCGTCGCAGAATTCCTGCACGTACTCGAAGAGCTCCTGCTGATCCTCCGTAAAGCCAAAATCCATTGGAAGTCTCCTTCCTCAGCCCGAATGATTCGTGACGCGTAGCGCGGCTTGGCTTATTTCTCCCAGCGCAGCACTGTCGCGGACAGGCAGAAGCCGGCCCCGAACCCGACCAGCAGCACGAGGTCGCCGGTTTGCAAGCGGCCATCGCGATAGATCTCGTCCAACGCCAGCCCCATGGACGCCGCCGAGGTGTTGCCGTACTTCTCGATATTACAGACCACCTTTTCCCGGTCAATGCCCAACCGGTCGGCGGCGGCCTCGAGGATACGCTTGTTGGCCTGGTGCATCACCACCCAGTCAATGTCTGCCGAGGTGACGTCGGCCTTTTTCATGGCCTGGCGAGCGATGTCCGGGACGCCGCGCACAGCCATCTTGAATATCTCGTGGCCGTTCATATATATCTTCGTCGCGTTTTCGGCCAATGCTTTTTCATCCGGCGGCCACGCGGACCCACTGGAGGGCAAAGACAAGAACTCGCCGGCGAAGCCCTGGGTGTCCATCACGTACGACAGCAGGCCCTTGCCCGGTTCATCCGGCTGCAATATCACTGCCCCGGCGCCGTCCCCGAACAGCACGCAGGTGCTGCGGTCCTCCCAGTTAGTTATCCGTGTCAGGGCCTCGGCAGCGACCACCAGCACATTGTCGTAGCCGCCGACCTGTATGAACTGTGCGCCCGTGACTATCCCGTCCACAAACGCCGTGCAGCCGGTGACCATGTCGAAGGTCGCCGCGCGATTGGCCCCAAGTTTGTGCTCCAGAACCGCAGAGGCGGAAGGGAAAAGGGTATCCGAGGTGACGGTGCCCACTATGATGAGCTCGAGGTCCTTCGCCTCCATGCCAGCATCATCAAGGGCCACTTTGGAGGCTTCCATGGCGAGGTCGGAGCAGTTCTGATCATCCGCAATTATGTGCCGCTCCTTCATCCCCGTGTGAGTCACGATCCATTCATCGGTGGTGTCAACGATCTTCTCGAGGTCGGCGTTCGTGAGGATCCGTTCAGGCGCGTAAGAGCCGAGGCCGGCGATACTGCATCCGCGTAATCTCATAGTCTTGCTTAGCTACTCTCTTGCTCTGCTGAGTTGCCGCCTGCGACTGCTAGCCCGGTGCCCTACAGCCGCTCCTTGCCCCCGCCGATTACACAAAGCGGCCTCCCTGCACAGAATCCCTGGTGGTGGTTAATGGCCTCGGCGGGAGCATGAACTGGCACAGTGGCAGCGGCCTCGCTGGGCCGCATGCAGAGCCTGGATTTTGTCTGAACTACTGACTATCCGACAAGACCTGCCCTGGGGTCTGCAACTCGGCTAGCTGGCGCACCGACTGACGCATTTGCTCGATGATATCATGTTCCACAGCCTCGGCCGCCACCTCGATCGCTCTGTAAATCGCCTGGCGGTCCGAACGCCCGTGGCTTACCACACATACCCCATTGACTCCCAATAGCAGAGCCCCTCCATACTCGGCCCAGTTGTAGTGGGCTTGCAGGTGACGAAAAGCCGGCTTCATCAGGAGAGCACCTAATCGCACCAGCTTGCTGTTGAGAATCTGGGCATTGAAAATGTCCAGGATAGCCTGAATGGTGCCTTCGAGCACTTTCAGCACCACATTTCCCACAAAGCCGTCAGCCACTATCACGTCAACATCGCCGTCGAAAATGCCGTTGCCTTCGATATGGCCGACGAAGTTGATGGGCGCTTCTTCCAGCAGAGGATAAGTCGCCTGGACCAGGCTATTGCCCTTGCCGGCCTCTTTACCGATGTTCAGGATCGCCACTCTGGGCTGTTGCAGTCCGAAAACGTGCTCGGCATAGCAGGTACCCATAGCAGCAAACTGAAGCAGGTATTCCGGCTTGCAATCGGCATTGGCTCCTGCGTCCAGCAGGATCGCCTTGCCGGTCTTGGTGGGTATGAAGATGGCGATGGCGGGACGGCTGATGTCAGCGATGTTGCGCAGCCGGGTGGTCGCCAGTGCCACGAAAGCTCCGCTGTTACCGGCCGAGACCACTGCCTGTGCCTCGCCCTGCTTGACCATCTCGATGCAGTCGGCTACAGAGGAACTGCGCCCCCGCTGCAGTGCGGCACGGGGGCTTTCCTCCATGCCGATTACCCCGTCCGAGTGCCGTACCGTTACCCGACCGGCGCCCTCGGGGCCGCGTCCCAGCAGCCCGTTGAGTTGAGCCTCGTCGCCGACCAGACAGATCTCGGCATCCAGCGTCTGGGCCGCGGTAACCGCTGCCGGGACGATCTCCTCCGGTGCGTAATCACCACCCATTGCGTCCACAGCAATCCGCATACGAGCCCCTTAGCCTTTGCGGGACTTCTCTTCCTCTTTTACGGTATGGTCAACCTTGCGGCCCTTGTAGAACCCACATTGGCCGCAGGCATTATGTGGCAGCACTGCGGCCCCGCACTTAGCACACTTAACGACAGAGACGGTGCCTGATAACTTCTGGTGGGTCCGCCGCTTGTTCCGTCTGCTCTTTGAATGTCTCCGTTTTGGTAGTGCCATGATGGCTCTCCTCACCCCGGGCGCATGCCGACCCCAGGTACGGCTTGTCTGAGTTCGCGCGACACAGACGCTACTCTTCCGGCTGCGACCAGAGTTCGTCCAGCGGTGCCAGTCGCGGATCTGCCGCGTCCGGCGGGCAGTTGCAACTGCCTTCATTGAGGTCCTGACCGCAGTGTGGACACAGCCCTGCGCAGTCAGGCTTGCAGAGTGACCGCGAGGGCAGGTGCAGGTTCAGCAGTTGTCTGACCAGCTCGCTGAGGTCAATCTGGTTCCCATTCAGTATGGGAATCCGACTCTCCCCGGCTTCCGTCTCTTGATAGGCTTGCGGCTGGTCTATATCTTGCAGTGTGCACTCTTCGCTGACCTCTATGTCCACCGGTACCGTATGCTCTTTGGTACAGCGGCTGCATGACAAGGTCACCTGCGTCTGCAATCGTCCTTCGGCCCTCAGTGCGGCACCAGTATTTGTCAGCACGATGGTACCAGTGACTGTATCCCGGAATTCCGGTGCGCTTCCGGCCGGAGGCGGCGCGCATATTTCCGCTTCGACCCAGCCGCCTTCTTGGGTTATGTTTGCTTCCAGAGTAAGTCTCATAATACAGACCGCGGCTCTGGGAGCCGCGGGTGGCTCGATTTGCTCAAGCGGCGTCATTATACAGTAGCCGAATCGGACTTGTCAAGAAAGCCCAACCGGCTCCGGACTCCTGCCCATACGCCCAAATCAGACCGCTCTCAACAGCCAAAATGGCCACAGCCGTTGACAACCCAGCGCCAGTTGTCTAGAATTGATAGTGCCCCTGACTTAGCCGCGACTCTCTCATCAACAGATGGGCCGGGCATTCAAAACTCAATCGCCTGGCGCGGGGATGCCTTCTATTTATCCGTGGGTCGGGCATCCTGCCCGACGCTGTTGCCGTGGGTCGGGCATCCTGCCCGACGCTGTTGCCGTCGGCCTTTGCATTTCAAATACATTCGCGTGGCTTGGCCTTCCCGAACATATTCCCGTCGGGTACCCACGCCAAAGGCCTGGGTAAGGCTTCCCGCAGGCCCTAGGCGCAGTCGAAGGCCAATCCGACCCCTTTAGTTGGAGAACACCCATGACCGCACGCACAAGAGCCAAGCCGAAGACCAGGCTGCCTCGCATCTTGTCACTCATTGTCCTGCTTGCGTTGGGCCTGGGTGTCCTGTGGGCGTCACAGTCCATACAGACAGCGCTGGTGCCATCTAAATCCATGGAGCCGACACTCAAGGTGGGCGATCTGCTGCTGGTACGCAAGGACGCCTACAAGAAGGGGCGCACGCCCCAGCGTGGCGACATAGTGCTCTTTGTGCGCGAGGGCGTCCCCGACTATTTCGTCAAGCGCGTCATCGGCCTACCCGGCGAACACATGATAGTCGGCTCAGGCCAAGTGGTCATCGAAGGCAATTTCCTCCATGAGCCGTATGTGAATCGCCAGATGACGCGCGAGCGTGCAATAGAAGGTACTCTACCCGAGGGCGCGTACTTCCTCATGGGCGACAACCGCGCCCACAGCGAAGATAGCCGCGACACCGGCCCGGTCCAGCTGGACAACATCAAGGGCAAGGTGACTGCTGTCATCTCGCCAAAGAGCAGGCGCGGCAAAATACTCAACCCCTTTGATGAGTGAGACTCACCGCCCAACCTCTGCCTGCCCTGAGCTTGGCGAAAGGGCGAAGGCGGACCGGCCATCAGAATTTCGGGTATAATATGACATCGTGTTCGGCGCACACTGTGGCAAAACACACATTATCAGGGAACGGTCCGCGGTGCTCACCAGACTGACCGTATTCGCACTTTGTGTGGCGGCGTTCTTGTTTCCGCTCGGCCAGATTATCGCCGAAGCGGAGGAACCGACGCCCTCGTACGACAGCTTCCTGGAAGACCATGAGCAGAGCGTCACGACGCCTCCCGCCACCTGGAGCGTCAGCCCCGGACAAGACGGTGCAATCGAGCCGGTGGATGTCGGCAAATCATACGAACTCCTGCGCGACACACCTCTCGGTGATCTCGATACTCTGGACCCGCAACTGCCCGACGCGATCCTGTTGCGGGAGCCCGATGAGCCCTTGGATTTGCCCACTGCGGCGCAGTCAAATGACAACCTCCCGCCCGATGAGCCCAGCTCCCGTGATGAGCTGGTGCGCACGATACTTGTCGGGCTGGTCGTGGGGCTAATCGGTGCGCTGGCGGGCGTCGGCCTGGCGTATTGGCGCATAAAACACGGAAACCGCCCTGGCCCAGCGCGCAAACCAAGGATCTTCAGGTAATCCGCCACATCCCCACATAATATCCCCTCCAACTGCCGACCTGGGTGTGCAGAAAAGCCACTGATACACCCAGCCGGCGCAGGTTTCCATCACGTCTGCGACGAAGCTTGCGGGCGTGTGTGGCCGCGCAAAATCATTCCGGAGGAATTCCCCATGAGCCAAGACGCCACCGCCGTCAACATCGCCCTGCAGAACCCCGCATTGGCGTTGATTTGGGAAGACGGCGTTTTGCAGGTCGAAAACCGTCTCTCCGGCCAGAGCCGGGCTTTTGACTTCCCGGCCTTTGCCATCAAACTGGCCGCCGAGGAGTTGGCCGGCGATGACTTCGCGCTCACCGACGTGCAAGCCGGCGCGGACGAAGTGACATTCTCATACCGACACGAGCCAAGCGGAATCGGCGTGCAGGTGCGCTACTGGCTGGAGGGTGACAAGCCGTGGTTCCGCAAGCAGTTGACCCTCACGGCCCCCGACGGCACGCCTACTCTCGACCGCGTCTGGGTGGACCTCCAGTCCGACCCGCCTGGGCCGGTTCGACGCGTGGGCTATGGTTTGCGTGGCGGGCCGGACGCCGAACAGCAAAGCGGCCTGGACACCTACGCCGACCAGCCCGGATGCGGATTCCCGGTCTATGCCGGCGACTGGTTCTTCGGCATTGAGCACGCCGCCGCTTTCACAGTCCCCGGCGAGCGGCTGGAGATTTATCATCACCCCATCTGATCATCACCCCATCTGGGACGAAGGCGGCGTTATCGAGAGCTTCCCGGCGGTGTTCGGAGCCGCGTCCAGTCACGACGCGGTGCCGGATGCTTTCATGGACTATGTGTGGGACATCCGCATTCCGCGCCTGGCCGACCCGCTGATAACGCTCAGTGTCGGCTGGTCAACACGCGTGCTCGGCGGCGGCGAGTACACATTCTCATGGGAAGCGATGGACGCATTCCTCGACGCGACGCTGGATATCGGCCTGAAGCCAGATGCGATGGCGCTTGACGCCGGATATTTCGACCGCGCCTCGATCTTCCACGGCAAGCAGGACGATGACCAGGACAGCAAACTCATCGCGCTCAGAAAGCGGCTTGAGGACAGCGGAATGAAGCTGTCCCTATGGGTCAGCCACAACGGACGCACTGGCCTGGACATGGACTGGATCAAACAGCAAGGCTGGGTGGTCGGTGACGGGCCGGGGACCTACCACGGAATGGACTTCGTGGTCATGATGCAGCCCAGCTTCGAAGAGGCCCTGGCGCAGCGATTCGAGCGACTGGTGAGCGAGGTCGGCACCGATCACCTGAAGATAGACTGGGATAACGAGTGCGCCACCACGCCGGAGTTCGATGAGGTCTATCCGACCACCGATCACGTGCGCGAAGCCTCGCTGAAGATATTCAACCGCATTGACCGGCGTATGAGGGCCAAGAACCCGGACCTGGTGACTCGCAACGGCTGGTGGCCCAGCCCGTGGTGGCTGCAGGCGGCAGATCACGTCTGGCTGGTCAATTCCGGGGATTTGGAGTATGCGTGCTGGCCCTCGCGGACGCAGCGCGATCGTGACAACACCCACCGCGATGCCATGTACTACCAGATACAGCGCAAGGCCGAGACGCCGATGCCCTTCGATGCCTACGACAACCACGGCTTCGCCGATGCGGTGGACAACCCCTTCTACGACGGTCCTAACACCTGGCTGGACAATATGGTGCTGCAATTCACCCGGGGCACCACGTACCTGCACATGACTTTCTGCCCTGAAGCGATGCGCCAGTGGCAGGCCGACTACACTCAAGCCGCCCTGGACTGGCTGCACCATCACGCTGACGAGCTCGGCACCCGGCACACGCAGATGGTCCTGGGGCATCCGGCGTATGGCGAAATCTACGGCTTTCTGCACCCCAGCGCCGACAGCGCGTGGCTGGTCCTGCGCAATCCCTCGGTCGAGCCGCAGTGCGTTCAGTTGCCGCTGGCCGAATGGCTGGGCTACGACCCCGCCACCCTTCGGCAGGTCTATCCCTACTGGCAGGACCAACAGCAGCCGGCGGTGCAACTCCTGGGCCATGAGGTGGCGCTGCTCAACATATTCAGGGAGCAACAGCCCGCGGTCTCCCCCATCCCAGGCGCAGCGTTTATGGTCAAGCCCTGTGACGGGGGCTTCGAATACTGCTTCCCCGGAAATGCCAAACTCACCGACGAAATCGGCCCGATCATCCATCCGCAGATGCAGAT
>JALGTY010000331.1 GCA_029821145.1 Candidatus Zipacnadia bacterium | reverse complement strand
ATCGAGCCGTGTATTGATGACGATCTGGATATGGACAGTGAGTGTGACAATATCACTGCCAAGATCGGCATCGAAGGCGACATCACCGACGATCTGTTCGGTAAGATCGTCCTGAAGGTGCGCGATACCAGCGATCCTCGCTGGTGGCGTGGCTTTGGAGAAGCCGGACTAGCGAATGGAGGTCCTCCGATGACCATCATGCCGGCTATTGATGGCCGCCGGGCCGAGACCGTCTGGCTGGACGAGGCGATTCTACAGTTCCCTACCAGCGGGTTGGTTAACGCTGACTGGACGGTAGGGCGCCAGTTCCAGAGCTACGGACTGGGCTTGCTCGTCAACAACGAGCGGATGTCCCAGCAGGGCTTCCGCGCCGAGTTCGACGACACTCTGGGCTTCCTGGACTGGGAGTTCTTCGCTGGTGGAGCCGGGTATGACTTTGATACCTTTGGCCTGAACGCCATCGAGAACACCATCTTCGCGGATACCACCTACGGCAATCCGCCGTGGAGTGGTGCCGACGACGGTTACCTATCAGCTCGCTTCAGCTTCGACAATCCAAGCTGGGCGATTGGTGGTAACTGGCTGATAGATGGGTTCGGCCAGGAAGAAGGCTACGGCGCCGACTTGTGGTTGAAGTTCTTCGGTAACCGTGAGCTGTACGCCGAATACGCCAAACTCCAGGCCGACATCTTCGGCGACTTCGGCTCTGGCGGCGATCCCAGCGCGTTGATGGCGATGGTGGATATCTTCAAGGGCAGCAACTTTGCTCTGCGTGGTTACTACGCAGACGTGGATGCTATGTACAACCCCTACTACTCCACCGTCAATCCCTACTGGGAGCCTTACGGTGACGACTACCAGCCGGCCATTTCCACTGCGCTGCTCGGCGGTTACACCCGCTGGCAGGTATGGATCCCGTGGGAGAAGTGGTTGCGCAATCCGCTGGCTATGCCCAACACCGAAGTCATCGGTGGGCAACTTGACTTCCAGATTGGCAATACGCCCTTTGAGGCAATGTACTACAGCCTTGATGGCAATGGCTACAACTGGAGTCAGACTCAGTGGGCCACTCCGAGCGCTTACGGGTACATGGGAAACGGCCCGCTCTACGACACCCTGTGGGCGGTTCGTATGACCAAGCCCGTTGCTGACGGCGTAGATGTAACTCTAACCTACGCCACCCAGACGGGCGCCACCGTAATAGGCGGGGACCAGGAGCCCTGGACAGCACCTGATGTCAAGCTGCTAGTGGCCGGTGTCGTAGTTCCCTTTTAACTGAGGGTAACTGCCGCCACAACAAGCCAAATAAAGGGACCCGGTTGCCCGGGTCCCTTTTTCTTTTGCCCGGCCGGTGGCACCACCCCTTGGCGCTTTACACACCCTAAGGCTTGTGCTATAATTAGCTTCATTGTGTGGGCGCTTAGTTCAGAGGGAGAACGCTACCTTGACACGGTAGAGGTCGGAGGTTCAAGTCCTCCAGCGCCCACCATTTGTCTGGATAAGCCCGGGGAACTACCTGTCATTCCATTGCCAAGTTTCATGCCATCAGGATAACCCCTCCCCAAGTTCCAGTCTATGTGGAGGTTATTATGGCAGAAATCACCATCACATTGCCCGACGGCTCCACGATGCAGGTACCGACGGGCACCACCGCTGGCCAGGTCGCTGAGAAAATTGGCCCAAGGCTGGCTCGCGATGCTGTGGCCGCCCGGATCAACGGCCAGATCGTTGACCTATCCACGCCCATTGGCGAGGATGTCGAGTTAGCTATTATCACAATGGACAGTGCTGAGGGACTGGAGATATATCGCCACTCAGCGGCGCATATAATGGCCGATGCGGTTGTTCGGCTCTTCCCGGAAGCCAAGCCGACTATCGGCCCGGCCATCGAAGATGGCTTCTATTATGACTTCGCCGTTGACGAGCCGTTTACCGAAGAAGACCTCGGGCGTATCGAGTCGGAGATGGACAATATCATTGCCGCTGATTTCCCATTCACACGCCAAGAGGTCTCCCCCGCTGAAGCCCGGGCTCATTTCGAGCAAATGGACAATGCGTATAAGGTTGAGCTGATTGACCAACTGGTAGAAGACGGCGAGCAAACAATCACTTTGTATCAGCATGGCGACTTCGTCGATCTGTGCCGAGGGCCGCACCTACCCGCGACCGGCAAAATCACCGCCTTCAAACTGCTTTCGGTGGCCGGTGCTTATTGGCGCGGGGATGAGTCAAATCCGATGCTCCAGCGCATCTACGGGACGGCCTACCCTGACCAGAAGATGCTTGAGGAGCACCTGAAACGCATTGACGAGGCCAAGGCACGCGACCACCGCAAGCTGGGCCGGGAGTTGAAGCTGTTCAGCTTCTTCGAGGAGGCCGGAGCCGGGCTGGTCTACTATCATCCCAACGGCGCGATGCTACGCCAACTGGTCACTGACTTTACCGTCAAAGAGCATCTCAAGCGTGGCTACCAACTTGTCCGTACGCCCCATCTGATCAAGAGCACAATCTGGGAGACCTCGGGACACGCTCAGCAGGACTATCCGATGTACTACACCGATGTTGAGGGCCAGTCCTACGGGATCAAGCCGATGAACTGCCCCGGGCATATCCTGATATACAACTCCGAGACCCGTTCATATCGCGATTTGCCCATTCGCTACTTTGAGCTGGGCACGGTCTACCGCCACGAACGCAGTGGCGTGCTGCACGGGCTACTGCGCGTGCGCGGCTTCACTCAGGATGACGCGCATATCTTCTGCACTAATGAACAGCTCACCGACGAAATCGTGGGAGTTCTTGACTTCGCCCGGGACATGCTCACCACCTTCGGCTTCAATGAGTACAAGGTCCTTCTGGCCACGAAGCCCGAGAAGGCCATGGGCAGCGGTGAGATGTGGGAGCAGGGCATCGAAGCTCTAGGCGCTGCCCTGGACCAGTGCAATATGGACTACCAGCTAGCCCCCAAAGAGGGGGCCTTCTATGGGCCGAAGATTGATATTGCCCTGAAAGACGCTCTCGGCCGACTGTGGGACGGCCCCACCATTCAGTGCGACTTCAATATGCCTGAGCGCTTCGATATCACATACGTCGGCCCTGACGGCCAGGAGCACCGGCCGGTTATGGTACACCGGGTAGTGCTGGCCGGTATTGAGCGCTTTTTGGGCGCACTTATTGAAAACTGTGCCGGCAATTTCCCGCTCTGGCTGGCTCCCGTGCAGATTCGCATCCTGCCGATCACCGACCGTAATGTTCCCTACGCTGACGAGATTGCCGAGCAGTTACGCGAAGAAGACCTGCGCGTGGAAGTTGACCGCGAGTCAGCCACGTTACAAGCAAAAATCCGCGACGCTGAGCTAATGAAGATACCGTATATGCTGGTGGTCGGCGACCGCGAAGAGCAGTCGGGCCAGGTAGCGGTACGCAGCCGCGAAGAAGGCGACCTCGGGCCGCAGCCGTTTGAGCAGTTCCTCGAGCATATCCGCGCCGAGGCCGAAATACCCTCCACTGAATGAAACAGGCGAGCTTACCCGCGCCGAGCGCAGCGAAAACATACCCGAGAGAACTGTGCGTTGGCGTTTGAGAGGGAGGGCAGACCATGCAGAACAGCGATATCCGGCAGACGAAGATAGTCCTCATTCGTCATGGGCAAACGGCCTGGAACAAAGAGGAAATCTTCCGGGGTCGAGCGGATGTACCC
>JALGTY010000330.1 GCA_029821145.1 Candidatus Zipacnadia bacterium | reverse complement strand
TGACCGGCCCCACGTCCAAGGTCAATACCGTCAAAGCCGTCGCGCAGTTGGAATCGCGGCTGCAGAAGTTCGGCGATGTTGAGATCTACGTGCCTATCTCAACCGAGACGCCCGGCAAGAGCCTCGACCGCGTCAATGAGTGTGCGGTCGTGGGCCTGGCCGACTTGAAGCTTTAGGAGGGATCAGGATGAGACCTATAGCTCGCAAACTGATTGCATACCTGGCCGCCTTCTTCGTGATAGCAGCCATGATGAACTTTGCCGGGCTGCCACGAAAAGCCCACAGCATTGACCTGGGCGGCCTGGCGGGCGATCTGCTCAAGATCGGCGGCATTGCCTTCGTCGTGGAAAAATTCGGGCCTGAAATCAATGATGGCATCAATGATATCATGTCGAAAAACGGCGTCATGCCCACGGCTAAGACCAAAGTGGTGCCGATTATCCGCATGGGGACCCACGATCCGACTGTCGTGGGCGCTGCGCAGGTGGTCGGGCCGCCGTGGCAGGTGGACAAGGTCCAGGCCGTTGCCGAGGGCAGCATTCGCATCAGCAACCTGCAGGGCAGAATCCTGATACCGATCTCGACCAGGAAGGCCGTGACCACCAGTGTGCGTGGGGTCGGCGGCGTAGGGGTTTCTGCCAACATCAAGATAAGCATCTAGGCTGCACGGAGTAGCGCGTAGCTGGGAGCTAATGCGTCAGGCGGGGACGCTGGTTAGCGCAGGGGCTGCAGAAAGTACGAAAACGACAATGTGTGCGTGGCGAAGCTAGGTTTGCCGGTGTTGGCAGATGCCCGGCCTGCCAAGCCGAATCATTTGGCCAGGCCGTTCTGGCGCCAGCGCCGAAGCTGATTGTTGAGGATGCGGACGGCGGGATCCGTCACTTCGAACGGCCACTCTTCGCTGGGCGCGTCCCTGTGCTTTGAGAGAAAAGCCATTATTTCCAGGGGCTTCATTGTGATCTGCTGCGGGTCGTCTGATTGACGCCTGTACTTCAACTTCAACCTTGTGGCTTCCTCGCCTGGTACGTAGGCGATATAGAAATACTCAAAAGTATCCTTGCCGGCCGGGTGGCTGTAAATAATATGTTCGTGGGGGCTTGCCATGATCTATAGCTTCTCCTCTTGCGCAGACAGGGCGCTTCGGTCTGCTGCCTCGTCTGGATTGCTCTCCATATCCCGCCAATACGCTTCGTCGGAATCCGCCGCGGCTAGAGGGCTCGGCGCCAGCGCATATAGTTACTGGTCTCCACTATCTCGAACTCGTCGCCGTCAGGCATTATGCGGTCCAGCATGATGTTATAGCCAGCGTTGTCTGCCGGGTAATGCGGTATGACAACAATACTCGCACCATATTTATTGGCCAATTCGCGGAATTCATTAGTACTGGCCACCACAATAAAGGTGCCCACGCCCGCCTTGCACAACTCCTCGAACAACGCCGGGGTCGGATTCCAGCCGCCATAGAGGCACATGTAAACCTTCCCGACCGGCGCCTTAGCGTCACCGGCGTCTATGCTCGGTGCGTGGCGGACCTTGTCAATCAGCCACTCACATTCGGGCAAGGCCGTTACCAGGTCCAGGATTTCGCCGACCGTTTCAGGCTCCTCGAGTGCAATCTGATTCCTCATCAACTCGTACAAGCAGGCATCTGCCGGCGAGTGCAAGCACATCAGCGGCATCTGAAGGGCCTCGGCAATTTGCAGGACCCGCAGATTCCAGGAAGTCTCCTCCTTGCCTACTACCTCCTGGATCAACTTCCAGACACGGGGCTCGGGCACCCCCGCCTCCACAGCCATCGCCAACTGCGGGATGGCGGTGTCATGGGCCGACCCGACACCACCAGCAATGGCAGAGGCATGATGCGCCAGCACCGCGTCAACGGGCTTGCCTTCGCGGCCCAGTTCAGCAGCCAACAACAGCTCGGAGCCATCAATATCTATGCCGATTATCACGCGATTGAGTTCGGTGTCGGGGTCGCCGTACGCAATCCGCGAGTCGCCGAACGGATTGGTGAGTCGCTCGGTGTCGAAGAGACGCTTTTCGCGTTCGGACATCTGCTCATACTGCTCGGCAAGCTGCTGCATCTGCCGCTTGAGAGCGTCCTTGCCCCTGGGGTCGCTCTCCATGCCGATGCCGATGGCCGCCTGGTAAAGCTCACCTAGTGTCATGATTCTGCCTCCCTGATTGTCAAATGGTCAAATCGTAGAAGCACTGAATTCGTCGCGGGCTTCGAGCATCGCCCAGACATTCTCCGGCGGCGTCCCGTGCATTATCGTATTGCTGGAGCCGAGAATCAGGCCGCCTCCCGATGATGCAACCTGCATAGACCGCAACGCCTCTGCCTTCACCTGCTGCGGGGTGCCGTTGCGCAGCGTCGGTCCACACGCCACACCGCCCCACATCATCACCTGCGGGAACCGCTCTCGCACCTGTCCCAGGTCCATGCCCGCCTCCTGGTCTATCTCACCGTAGCCGTCCACGCCGGAAGCGCCAAATAGATCGTCGGCTATGGACCAGAGGTTGCCGTCGGTGCGAAACACATAAGGCAGCCCCTCATCCTGACATATCTTCACGAATCGCTGCAAGTGCGGAAGGAGATGGTCGTGAAAGACCTGCGGGCCATATATACAGCCGTTCTTGTCGGCCAGGTCGCCGCCACCGAATATCACATCCACGCCCATCGCCTTGAGAAGCGGAGCCGTGCGCCTGGCTTGCTCCACCGCAAGCGCCAGATGGCGGTCAATCAAGTCCGGGCGGAGCGCCACCGCAATCATCCATATCTCAGCCATCGGTATGGCGATGTTGAGGCCCGCGACTATGGCTCGCTTGTGCGCGTTGTGCTCGATAATCATTGCCAGGACCGAATACGCTTCAGGTGTCGTCGGCGAAACGCTTTCTAAAGCGGCCTCCGCAGCGATTATATCAGTTTCAAGTTCTTCGAGGGTCGCCGGCTCATAGTTGCTTCTCACAGTTCCAAAACTGTCCGCTTCCGGGTCATAGCGACAAATCCGCCAACGGCCGTCAGGATCGCCGTAGAGATAATCATATTCGCCTATCTTCTCGGTCGGACGCCCGGCCAACCACGGCGCGTTTATTCCATCCATTCCTACTGCATCAGCGAATTGTGTCCAGTCTTCGACCAGTTGCGCGACAAACTCCTCGTGCGCCTCTTCTCCGTTCAGCCACGCTTCTGCCTCGTGTCGGTGGAGGCCTGTGGAGCCGGTGTATGCCTTCCTGCCCAGGATTTCGCTGGCCACGCCACAAGCTACAGCTTGCTCGTAGAATGGCACCCGGTCGGGCCTGCGGCCTGCGAATACGTCCATGAAGCGGTCGCGGCCGGGATTCTGCGCCGGCGTTTCACCAGAGGTCAATGCGCATCAGCTCTTCGCCGAAGATGATCTCACCGTCGTAGATGGCGCCGATGTCTGCGATGGCCCTTTCGCGGGACCCGGCCTTGCAGAGTGCCGGCCCGGTGTGGAACAGTTCACCACCAGGACATCAGTGCCCTCAGCAAGTTCCTGCACCGTGTCACAAGGCTCAGTATCTCCGGCGAAGACGATAGTGCCGTCCTCTGTTTCAACTCGATACGCCAGCGAATTGAGCCAGGGCTGCACATGATTGGCCAGGCCCGCGGTGACCCTCCAATTCTTCTGCTTGATAACGTCGCCGGGCTCTATGTCCTCGACGCTTACGTCCGGTTCGGGACGTGGCAGGGAGCCGCCGCGATTCTGATGGACGCTCTGACTGGTCGGATGGCCGACACGGGCCTTCCAGTCGAAAACAAAGGCCCCGTTCTCGCCGATGAGCCGCTCGGTCATTAGCTCTGTCGGCTCCGGTCCCCAGATGCTCAGCTT
>JALGTY010000329.1 GCA_029821145.1 Candidatus Zipacnadia bacterium | reverse complement strand
CAGGTCGGACAATTGCCGCTTGATCCGCAGGCCGATATTCGAGCACAACTCACACTGACTACCGAAGATATAGACATCGCCGATGCGCCAAGCCCCATTGTAGATCAGGTGCGACTTGCCTTCCGTTTCCTTGTCCGGGACACGGATATGCTCGACGATGCCTCCGAGCGCGACCGGCTTTTCCGCTGCTTCCTGGAAGTCCGTGGGCCGGCCGGCAGGCACCACTGCCGGCGGTGCGCAGAGCGCGGCAATCACCGCCCGACCCAACTCATGCCCCATCTCAGCGACCGTCTCTTCAGGCCCCAGCAGCACGTAACCGAAGCGGCCGTTTGCCTTGCCGTACCGCGGCTTGATATCGCCGCCACAGCCCTGCAGGAACACCGGCGTGCAGCCGGGGATAGCCGCCGCAATCCAATCCCTGGCATAGCCGACGTAGTCGGGGCCGTTCTTGTACCCGATTGGCGTAGCAGCGGGACCGATTGTGGTCGGATGACACGCATAGCCGAATATCACCGCGCGAATCTCGCCTTCCGGCGAAAGCACCCGCAGAATCGGCACATCGGGGTCTATCTGCTTGCGCGGCTCCGGCCTCATCCCGATGCACTTGCCCTCGTCATTGAGTTGCCGCCGGTTGACTGCCATCGTGCAGGACCCGACGGTGTAATCGAGCACTGCCGGCTTGAGGTCCGCCACTGCCGCCGCGAACAGCGGGTCCGTCCGCTCCTGGAACAGCGCCGTATATTCGCCGTTCTTCTTATGGTTCACCCTCGGCCCGCCGTGTGTATGTGACGCATTTGTCATCACATGCTGTGGCACAATGCCGGCCTTTGCCGCCGCTGCCCGCAGGTCGGCCAGTTGCTTTTCGTATATCGCCACCAGATCAATTGCGACAAACGCCACGCGCGTCTGACCGTTGTCAAACACGATGCACGTGGCGAGGAGCTCCTTGTACGTGCCTTCGGACGGCTTCTTGCGTGCGGCGAATCCACCCATCCACGTTGGCCCTGCGGGTGTGATGTCCGCCGTTGCGATGCCGACCTGCAGCGGCCCGGGCTCAGCAGGCTGGGCATACGCCACGGTGATGCTCAGGCACAACACCACCGCCAGTCGCACGACAATCGCCGTCAAGTATCCTGTTCTCATGCTCAATCTCCCCTATTTCTCCTGCTCTGGCCTTGCCGCCAGCTCGCGTGTAATTTCCACAACCTTTTTCACCATGATGTCGGCCGCTGTCGGATGATACCAGTTCTTCGCCTCATATCCGCCCTCTTCACACCCCTGCGCATCGGTCAGATACCCGCCGCCCCAATGACCATAGCCATTGGCCCAGACCTTCAGGCCCGCCAGCTCCCGCTTGATCCGCAGACCGATATCCACACATATTTCCGACCGCATCCCGATTATGTACACGTCTCCGATCCGCAGCACCTGCACCGCATTCGGATGGAAGGTCGTGTGCGGGTCCTTCCTGTCCGGCAGGTACAGATCGTCAAAGATCCCGCCGAGGTACGTCCCGAGTGGTTCCGGCGGCACACACGTCGCCGTAACGACTGCCCGGCCCAGCGCGTGCCCGATCTCGGCGACAATCTCGACCGGCTCCAGCAGCACATGACCGAAGCGTCCCTCCGCCTTGGTCGGATTACCGATCGGCTGTTTGATTTTCGTGTAACGGGTCTTGATGTCGCCGCCGCAGCCCTGCAGGAAGATGGGCAGGCACTCCGGATATGCCGCCGCGATCCAGTCCTTGGCAAAGCCCGGGTAATCCGGCCCGATCAGGTAGCCGCCCATTGTCGTCGGGTGGGCCGCATAGCCGAACAACACCGCCCTGACCTTGCCCTCCGGCGTAAGTGCCCGTAGGATCGGCACATCTGTATCAATCGGCTTGCGCGGCTCAGGCGCAAAAGCAACTACTTTCCCCTCCGCATCCAGTTGCCGGCGGTTGATTGCTATCGTGCAGGACCCGACTGTGTAGTCCAGCTTCGCCGCCTGCAGGTCAGCCACAGCCGTCTCGATGAGACTCAGCACTCGCGGCTCAAATATCTTCTCTATGTACTCCGCATTCCGCTTGGTATGGACATTCGGCCCACAGTGCGTATGCGACACATTGATCAGCAAGTGGTGGGGCGGGATACCGAACGTCTCACCGATCTCCCGCAGCCGGTCAAAGTAGCTCTTGGGCAGCCTGCAGACATTGACGCCCACAATAGCGGCTCGCGTCTCGCCATTGTCGAAGACGATGCACGACGCGGTTATCTCCTTATAGGTGCCTTCTGAGGGCTTCTTGTCACGTCCGGAGAAGCCCCGCATATAGACTGAACCTGCGGGCGTGATATCAACGACCGCCAGGCCCACTTTCAGCGTCCCTGCCTCTGCCGCCTGCGCCATACCCACACAGACCATCGCCACCAGTGCTACTGCGATGGCAACCTGAAGCCATACATGCGATTTTCTAGTCATCGCGCTATTCACCTGCCTCCTGCCAGTTCTCTCGTCAGTTCGACTGCCTTCCCCACCAGCATATCCTCCGCCCCCGGCCCGACGCGACTCGTCTTCACCTCATAGCCTTGCTCCGGGAAGGTCGCGGCCGCGGGGACATAGCTCCCAAGCTGCCGCCGGTTCGTGTAGCCGTTGACCCACGCGTGCGCATCGGCGAACCACTCCTCTGCGCGCAGTTCCCGCTTGATGCGTAGCCCGATATCCACCAATATTTCGTCATTCATCCCGATGACATACACATTCCCGATGCGTAGCACCTGTATCTCCTTCTGGATCGTCTTCTCCGCGTCTTTTTTCGTCGGCAGGTCCAGCATCTCACTGGCGCCCCCCAGCTCCGTGCCGGCTACGGGAGGCGGCGGCACACACGTGGCGCAGACCACCGCCCGGCCGAGTTCATGCCCGATCTCCTTGACTGTATCCAGCGGCTCCTCGAGCAGCACATATCCGAACCGCCCGCTCGGCTTATTCGGATCATTGTATGGCGGCCGCAGCTTCACATAACGCGGCTTGATATCCCCGCAGCAGCCTTGCAGATACACCGGCTGGCAGCCCTCGCCGTATGCCGCCGCCACCCAGTCCCGCGCATAGCCGGGGAAATCCGGCCCGGTCTTCATCCCGCCCATCGTCGTCGGATGACACGCATACCCGAACACTACGGCCCTCACTTCGCCGGTGGGGGAGAGCACCCGCAGCACCGGCACATCCGGGTCCATCGGCCCGCGCGGGTCCGGCCGCATCCCCAGGCACTTCCCATCAGGCCCTATCTGCCGCCGGTTGACTGCCATCGTGCAGGTCCCCACCGTGAAGTCCAGCCTCGCCTCCTCCAGATCATCAACTGCCTTCTGCGGGAGCGCGCACGTCTCGGTCTTGAACTGCGCCACAAAGTCCGGGTTCTTCTCATGCAGACTCGGTCCGCAGTGCGTGTGTGAATGGTTCACCATCATCTGGTGCCGCGGAACGCCCACCTTCTCCGCCGCATCCCTGATATCATCGAGCTGCTGCTGGTGGATATTGATCATGTCAAGCGCCATCAGCCCGACCCGTGTTTCCCCGTTATCGAAGACCAGGCATGAAGCGACGAGGTCCTTATAGACCTCGCCCTTGGACCTCGCCCTTGGTCGGCTCCTTCCGGCTCCCAAATCCCCCCAGCCACACCGGTCCTTGTGGAGTAATCAGCGTTGTCGCGATGCCCACCTTCAGCGGCCCGGGCTCAGCCGGCTGGGCATGGCAAACGCCCGCATTCAGGCACAACACCAGCGCCAATGCTACGATGACGCCAAACCGATTTCGCATCTTAATCAGCTCTCCTGTGTCCATTGACCTTTCCGCAGCCCGCCGATGTCGTTGTGCCGTAATGGAGGGGCTAACATGAAACGGCCCGCCTAATGGCGAAAGGGTAGTAGTTAGCCCTAACACTTTCACGAAAGGCGGGCCGTGACCATGACTTACATTGGTATGGACGTA
>JALGTY010000328.1 GCA_029821145.1 Candidatus Zipacnadia bacterium | reverse complement strand
CGGCACCTGGGAGACGGGGGTCGTGTTCTCAGTGGAGCCGGGGTCGCTGACTGTCACGGAGCTATGCCGGCCGAATGACGGCCCGCGCCTCCCCGCCCTGGTCGAACGCGACGGCCTGCTGTATGGTGCAGCGGGCGGCGGAAGCCAGTACGGGACTCGCGGCGCATTCCTGTTTGAGTATGACCCGCGGAAGAACGCCTATCGCGAGGTCGGCGCCATTGTGGACGAGGCGGCCGGGATCGAAGCCGCACGAGTGCACGCCATGACGGTCGGGCTGGACGGCACCATATACGCCGGTGAGACCGGCGCCACACAGAGCCGCTTTGACGCCGCCTCCGGCGACATCGAGGCAGGCATGCATCCGTATCTGTACATCGTGGCAACCTAGATTGCCCGCGCCCTACACACGGCGGACGGGAGGGGGCCTCGGGCTGGAAGCCCGAGCCACGCGAGGGGTTGTGGGAGCGGCGGGGAGAGGTGTTGGGTTGGGAGGTCGGGCCACGCGTTGGTGAATAATTCGGGTTAGAGTGGGTACACCGGATGGCTGCAGAGTCGTAGGGAAGAGGAGTACTATGAAAAAGCTAATCGGCGTATTGCCCGGGGTGGTGGCGGTGCTGCTGTCACTGAACGTGGGAGCAAGCGAGCTCATACCGCTCAACGTCGGCGAGGTGCTCATCCCGACCGGAGACAAGGAACTATGGACCTTCACCGGTGCCACGAAGGACTGTGCCATCAAGTCGGTCTATGGGACGGGGGTTTCGCTGCGCCACTACGCCAAGACCGGCACCGGCAGTTTCACCATGAGCCGCCACTTTCAGGACCTCGATTGCACCGGCTTTGATGACTTCATCTTCTACTTCAACAATGCCCACGAAAAGGTCAACGTTACGGTTACCCTCGAGACCGACGCTGGACAGCGCAAGTCGGCAGTCGCAGGCGTATCAGCCAGCGAGTATGTTTCCTGGACTGAGCTGGCGGTGCCGCTTGAGGGCGCAGAGAGCATAAGCAGCATCAGTATCACCATTGCTTTCGAGAAAGAGGGGCTGGCCGGTGGCGGGCTTATGGTGCATGGTCTGATGCTGCGCAATACCCAGGAGTTCGCCGCTTTCCGCAAGCACTGGGAACGTTTCAGCGAACTCAAATGGGACGGGTTGCTGCAGCCGGAGAGCTTCGAACCGAAGTTCAAGCTCAGCTACGGGCTCTTCTTCAACGATGCCGATGTCGAGGAGTACCGCAGCAAATACCGGGAGAGCTACGAGTCGCGGCGCGCATCGTTGGAGGACAGCCCGGCTCCCGAGTTCTTCATTGACAATGCCATGTACGCCGGCGGGGGTACGCGGCAGTATCTGTGCGAGAGGTACACGGAGGCATTCGGCGGGCCCTATGGCCTGCCCGACACCGGGAACTATCTCGCCTTCAGCGCCCTGGTGGCACAGGACAAGGGCCTCATGCAGATGGCCGCTCGCTATGCCCTGACCATTGCCTCGTTCGGTTCATGGAACGACTGCACCATGCGCGACATCGTCGGTGGCGGCGTCTGGCCGGCTTTCGCCCCCAGTGGCGTGGCCCTCTCGCTTGCCTTTACCCTCGACTGCGCCGGCGAGATGCTGACGCCTCAGGGCCGCAATTATGTCCTGAAGGCGCTGATGCTCAAGGGCGTGGGGCCGATCACCTATTCGATGTGGGCACGCGGTTTCGCCTGGCACTCGAATCAGGGCATGGTTTTCCTGCGCGGCAAGATGGCCTCGCTGCTGGTCTTCGACAAGGTCTGGCCGCGCGTGGACCCAATAGTCCAAAATACCAAGGCCGAAGCCGATGAGTGCATGAACAACATCTTCCGCCCCGATGGCAGCTACATGGAGAGCTACACCTACATGGCCTACACGATAAGCTGCACCGCGCCGCTCTATGAGATGTACGCCTGCATGTCCGGGAAGAAAGTCGCCGACGTCCTGCCCGAGAACCTTAGCAGGTCCGGTGCCTTTGCCGATGTCGTCTGCTCGACGAATCGCCATCCGGACAGAGCCATCATCACCTTCGGACAAGCCAGCAGTTGGAGAATGATGCACCCGTTCCGTGCCGCATTCATGGCTGCCGCCGTGCCTGACAGCATGTGGGTGAATCTGTACAACCGCATCAGCGAAGCCGAGATAGGCAAATCGTACCCCGACGCCAACATGGGGCTCGGCATCCGCCTGCAGAAGCTCAATGCACTCGCCGTCGCCGGCGAAGAGGCCAAACCGCAGCCGCTCGTCGTGCTGAAAGACAGCGGCCTGGTGAGTTCGACGCGCTACCTCGACGGCCAGCCGGTGAAGATCGTTATGGTCGGCGATGCCATCGGCGTGGGCAAGAAGCACTACGACGTCGGCAGCTTCGTCCTCGAGTTCGCCGGTGATACCTTCGCCATGGACATGCCGGTGTTTTCGGGGATTTACGCCGAGGCGCAATATCACAACATGCTCGTCGCCGTCACCGCTGAGGGCCGGCTGACGAACTCCCTGTACTTCACCGATGGCCGGCTGTATTCCAACGCAGACAAGCGCAATTCCCAGCGGCCGGAGGCCACCGGCGACGAAAAGACCTTCTCCGGCAGGATCAATCCCTCGGCCAGTTGGGAAGCGGAAAACCTCCAGAAATGGATCCGCACTATCGAATCACCGACGCCGGACGTAGTCAGGATCATTGACGAATACCAGCTCGGCAGCTCGGCGCAAGGTGTCGCCTTCATCTGGATTACGTATCTGCCGGTGGAGGTCAAGGGCGACCGGGTGCTCATCACCGGCGAATATGGCGGGCGGGCGGAACTGACAATCCCGCCGGGGTGCGAAGTGGAGATTGAAAAATGCGACCCGGGGGCAAGTGTCATTGCGGGCATGGCGCTGCCGAAAGGCCACCAGTGCAGCCGCATCATCATCCGCAAAGATGGCGAGGCGAACGCAGAAGGGCGGCTTGAAGTAGAGGTCAGGCTGTCTTACAAAGAGGGAGAACAAGCGCCGCCGGCGCCATGATCCTGAAAGCGCAGAGAATATTGTAGTCATCAAAGAAAGTGAGAGACAACTATGGACAAGGTACGATTAGGCGTAATCGGTTGTGGACACATGGCTGAGGTGCATCTGGCTGCGCTGCTGGACGGGCCGGAGAACGTTTCGGAGGAACTGCGCCAGTGGTTGCCGCAGATCGAAGTCCGCGGGCTCGCCGATGTCAACGCAGAAAAGGCCGAGACCTACCTCCAGACCTACAACGCGGAATACGCCACCACTGACCCCGAGGACCTCTTCAATGACCCCGACATTGATGCGGTGCTCATCACGACGTGGCACGACACCCATGCGCCGTATTCTCTGCGCGCTATGGAGTGCGGCAAGCACGTGCTGATCGAGAAGCCGATGGCAATGACCGAGGAGGAATGTGACGACATCCTCGCAGCCGAGGAGCGCAGCGGCGTCAAGTACATGATCGCTTTCCGCTGCCGCTTCGCCAAAGGCGCGCAGGACGTGAAGCGCGAGATTCCCAAGCCCGACAACATCATCGCGCATGCCCGCACCGGTGGCATCTGGCCGGAGACAATCTGGGCACAGGACCCCATCAAAGGCGGTGGGCAGATCCTCTCCCAGGGCTGCCATGTCGTGGACATGATGCTCTATCTGGCAGACGCGGAGCCGGAGTCGGTCTATGCCACTGGCGGCGTGTTCCATCACTCGCATCCCGATGTGATAGATACTATCAACGCCGCCATTCGCTTCAAGAATGGCAGTGTCGGGGCCTTCATGGGCGGCGATGGTGGTGTGGGCGGTCTGCTGATGCACCATCCGCTACCCAACAAGTGCCCGTTTTTTGTCATGGTGATAGATAAGGGCCGTAGCGCCATCGCCATTGACCACGGCGAAGACGCCCGCTTCGAGTCATGTGTCCCGGAGGAGGAGTGGAAGGCGCCCTATGACTCGTGCGAGTACGGGGAGAAGCTCGGCAAGAGCGTGGCGAGCGGCCTGCCCAACATCCTTCCGTCCTTCGCTATGTCTATCCTGAAGGACGAGAAGCCGATAGCGACTGCGGTTGACGGCGCGCGCACCACTCGCTTCATCCTCAGGTGCTTCGAGTCGGCCCGCACTGGAGAGGTCATCACATTCTGATAAGCCCGACATCTGGGGCTGGTGCGATCATACCCCTAGCAGTGCGCACAGGCGGTCTTCAACATCGGCCACGGTCTGGGGCGATACCGACCCAAAGCAGTGCACGAGGCGCTGTTGGGATATTGCGCGAATGTGATCACATAGGATAACGGAGTCCTTATCCAGCCCGCCCTCAGGGGCTTTGATGGGAACGTGAAGCGGGATGCCCCGGTCCACGCTGGTCACCGGAAGCACAACAACGAGGCCCGCCGGGCCGTGGTTGTAGGTGTTGACGGAGACTATGAGAGCGGGTCGTTCGCCGGCCTGCTCATGTCCCCTCGTAGGACTCAGATCTACAAGCCAGATCTCGCCACGATCAGGCATTACTCATCCAACCCGTCAGCTAGCGTCGCATCCCACAGCTCGC
>JALGTY010000327.1 GCA_029821145.1 Candidatus Zipacnadia bacterium | reverse complement strand
TGTTCGACTTCGCCGGTGGGCACCAGGAGTGCGTTCTGTACAACCATCATTACCACGATGGCATGAATGGGGAGGGCGCACCCAACTACATGGCGATGCTCGGCCGCTACTACAAATACATGACTGACCCTAAAGGCTGGCTGGAGTTCGCGCCTGATTTTCTCAATGATAATCCCTTCTTTGGGCCTGCCGAGAGCGAGTGGCGGAAGCTGTACACGGTTCGTGGCCTGCCGCTGGAGTTTGCGGATCAGCACATATATGCCTTTTACCCTGGCTTCCTCACCGATGCGGATAGGGTCAGAGAGAACGAAGAGCGGCCCAGCATGAACTGGCCGGGATATGGCATCGGTATCCTCCGCGTCGGCGGCTCAGGCCATCGCCAGGAAGTCTTCATGACATACGACCGTGTGTCTCTCCACGGCGCCTCCGACAAGCTTGGTATCGAATGTTGGGTTGACGGGGTGCCGGTCATGCGCGAGGGAGGCTATTGTGCCGGTTCAGCGGCTGCTCCTCTGGACAGATCTCGCCCGGAAATCCAGGCGCTCTTTGCCATGCCGTACCCGCGCGAGATATTTGAGATCATGCCCAGAGCCCCCGGCGACTTCAACTGGCGAGGTTGGACCAGCAGCCATCTGGCTCACAATACCGCCTCGGTCAACGAGCGGGGAACCGGTCGGGGCTGGTCTGATAGTGAAGGCTTCGGGGAGTTGATTACCTTCAAAGGTGGCGAGGCTCCCGGACAGCCGGGCTCGCATTTTCAGGTGCTGGATGTCAGAGACCTGTACTCCTTTGAGCGCGTGGGGATAAATGTGGATGAGTTCCGCCGGGCACTCCTTGCAGTGGAGGGCCCTGATGGCCGGCGTGAAGGCGAAAACCTTCTAGTCGAACCTGCCTCCGATGCGGGTGCAGTTCTCTTTCGTATATCGTCAGGCGCGATTACGAACTCAAGCTGTGCAGTTCCCCAGGAACTCGTCAGCAAACACGTTCGTACTTGTAGACTATAACTTGACAAGCCCGTGGCGCTGCGCTATAGTAGAGTTACATACGATCCTCGTCCTATCTGGGATGTGCACCTCTACCTATACGCATCTTGTTTTCGCGAAACACCTGGGAAGAAGGCCGTTGAAGAACTGAAGTCTCGCTTCACCACCGGTACGTGACTAGTTCGCGCACACAGCGAGATCTCCACCTGTAGTATTCGAAGGATTGGAGATCGAAGCAATCGGCATATATTGTCGAGGAGGTGCCTTGAATGCGACTCACTTCATCCCGGCCCCACGCTCTATTCGGAACCCCCGCTCTGTTTGGTCTCTGCTTGCTGTTGTGTTCGGCAAGCCTGGGTGCTGCTGATTTGGAAGACGAATTGGCGGCAATGACGCCGACTGACGCTTTCGACTATGGCCAGGAACTCCTCAATGACGGCAAGGAACAGCAGGCCATGAAAGTGTTCAAGTTCATTGCCGATGTCCATCCTGACGAGGTAAATGTTGCTACCTGGGCGCTGTATACGATGGAAAGAATCGCTGGTCGGCACGGCCGAATTGACGAAGCGATCGGATATCTGCAAAGGATCCTCGACCAGTATCCCGACAGTGGGATCGTAACACGGGGCTACGTTGCGGGCCATATGGCAAATTACTTGATCTTCAGCAAGGGTAAGTACCAGGAAGCCATAGATATTGCCAAGTCGACCCTTGAGAGGGGCGGCGACAACATGAAGCCCTTTGAGCAGGCACGCCTGATCGAGCGTTTGGCGCTAGCGAATACCAAACTGGGCAACTACGCAGCGGCGCAACAGGAACTGAGGGCCTGGCTGCCGACCTGTCTCTACTTGCTTACCTATAGGGATTACTACGACACAACAATGCGGATACAACTCGCCCAGAAGGAGTTTGACGCTGCATTGTCAACCGCCAGGGCTGGCTACGCGCTTTGTGACTTCGATGTGAAAGCCGTCAAAGACATGGCCGATCTCGTCCGTCGAGCCTTCATAGCTAAGGGCGAGATGCACAAAGGCATCCAGTTCCTCGCAGCCCAGGACGATGCCGACAAGCCTAATCCCCTCCATGACGTTCCTATGCCCACTGTCACCGAAGAGCAGAAGCAACAGCTCTTCGAGGCCGCAGGTGATGACCCTGTTGCGTTCATCCATGTGTGCGTTTATACCGGCGATAATGCTCGGGCTTTGTCGCGAGCGGTAATTTACATGGCGGAGGCTCCCATTGACGATGCGGTTACGTTCATGATGGAGGTGGCCAGGGTCCTCAAGGCGACCGACCTCAATATGGTCAGAGCTAATCAGTTTATCAACTACGCTAGGACAGGAGAGGGCGAGAATCCGCTGGCCGACGTGGACATATAGAGTTCTGAGGCACTAGTGCGGGCGAATGCTGGACAAACGAATGGCCGACGCGAGCCATTTCAAGACAAAAGGAGTGACGGTTGTGCGACGCATCTTCATTTGTGGCGCATTAGGCTTTGGGCTTTGCCTTCGGTTCGTAGGTACTGTGCACGCGGTGAGCATTGAGGAGCTTCCCCTCTGGGTGAGGCAGAGCATCCATCCTGTTTACATAGATTGGGCGGAAGTGTACCCGGGCCTGGAACTGGACGCAGCGCTGGCGCCCATTGAGGCAGGGCACCCGCAGACTTTGGATGCCGCACCGCTAGTTGGCGAGCCGCGGCTAGAACCTATCGAGGCCATAGGAAAAGCTGGGGGCCTCTTGAGCGCTATCCTTCCTGATGCCGCACCGCTAGTTAGCGAGCCGGGGCTAGAACCTATCGAGGCCACAGGAGAAGCTGGGGGCCTCTTGAGCGCTATCCTTCCTGATGCCGCACCGCTAGTTAGCGAGCCGCGGCTAGAACCTATCGAGGCCACAGGAGAAGCTGGGGGCCTCTTGAGCGCTATCCTTCCTGACCGCGCCCCGCTTCATGGTGGTGTCCTCAGCATACTGGCCACCGGGAAGGATCTAATACAGCAGGGCAAACTGAACGAAGAGACGTTTCCGGAGTGGTTTGCCGAGCACAATATTGACCAAGCTGCCCTGATCGATGTGCTGGATGGCATACCCCTGTCTCACCCGATGGACCCCATCTACCTGCCGATCTGCGCGGTTCTCTGGGAGCAAATTGGGGACGATATCGAGGTCTATCTTGGCTTCCCGCCGAGGGCCCGTATAACAATGGGCATCTATCTTGGAGTGCTCGAACGGGAGGAGGACGCGAAGGGCCTCTTTGCCTCCGTGCCGCCGGCGGACCAGAAAGAGATCTGTTCCGGCGTCGCTATGTATCACGTCGCCTGCGAGCTACTGCGCTATAGGGATAAGTCGCCACGTCTTTGCATCTGGGCCTGGAAGAGAGGAGCCGAGATGCAGGGCGCGGCAGACCAGGCATTCGTCTGTTTTCACATTATGCAGGCATGTAAGAAGTTGGGGGAGCCACAGGTGGTCCGCGAGGAGCTGATACCGTGGGCCGAAGAAGCGCTAGCCCGCCCCGGGTCAGAAAGCAGATGGCGATACGCGTTAGCGGAATTGATCTGGGCCTACGAGTACGTGGGCGCGCAGGAGAAGGGCATACTGCGAAGCCGCTATTGGCTCGAAGAGGCTAGACTATAGTTCAGCACTTTTGAGTTGGTGATTTGGTGGCATTGGTGCGGCAGCGGCGAGTTGGGATTTATTGATATGTCCGCCAGTTTGAGCGACCAGCGAGAAAATACGCTCCAG
>JALGTY010000326.1 GCA_029821145.1 Candidatus Zipacnadia bacterium | reverse complement strand
AACAAGATGCGCGAGCTGATGTATGACGGCACGCTCGGCGAGTTGCGCTACATGAGCTTCGTACGCACCAACCTCGGCCCGGTGCGCAGTGACGTATCTGTCCTCTGGGACCTCGCCCCACATGACCTGTCAATCGCCCTGCATCTGCTCAACAGCATGCCTGCCGAGGTATCAGCCGTCACTGGCACGTATCTCGATGGCTCCAGAGGCGACACCGCTTTCATCACCACAACCTTCCCGAACGGTGTCTTGGCCAGCATGCACGTAAGCTGGCTGGACCCGAAAAAGCGACGCGAGGTGCAGGTGATAGGCTCAAATTCGATGCTGGAGTTTGACGACATGAACCTGGCCGAGCCGGTGCGGATCTCGCAGCGGGGACTGCGCACCGAGCCGGTCTATAGCACCTTCGGCGAGTTCCAGCTTGTCACCCACGCAAGCAATGTAATCATTCCCGCCATCGAAATGCACGAACCGCTAAAGGCGCAGTGTGAAGAATTCCTCAACTGCATCGCCAGCGGAACACAGCCGCTGAGCGATGTCTGGGACGGTTACCGGATTTGCGCTATACTGAAAGCGGCCGAGGCCTCAGCCGGACGCGGGGGCGCTCCCGTACCAATTGCCGAGATGCCTGGCACGGGCGAAACCGCCGGCACGGACTGTGAAGAACAAGGTACCAATTGAATCATGTCAGATGATATAGGTCAACAACCGGGGCCGCCGCAGGGACGCCGGCGTCTCGCGCTGGTGATCGGCGGCGTTGTTACGATTCTCTGCCTCATCGCCGCCTTCTACGGAATTGACTTCTCCACGTTCTGGGCCGCCATTTACAGGGCGGACGTGTGGCTGCTTATTCTCAGCGCGCTGGTCGGCCTGGCGAGCTTCAATGTGAGAGCCGTGCGGTGGCAACAGATCCTGGGGCCCGTCAAGGCAATCGGCCACGTGGCGGCCTATGACGCGGTTATGGTCGGATTTCTGGGAAACAGCGTCCTGCCCGCGCGTGCCGGAGAGCTCATTCGCGCGCATGTGCTGGGCCGCCGCGAGGGCGTCAGCCGGGCAGCGGCCTTTGGCTCAATTGTCGCTGAACGGCTGCTGGATGCGATTACTCTCCTGGCCGTCGCAGCCGTCACCGTATGGCTCTATCCGTTTCCCGACGAGGTCAGAGCGAAGGTGCACGTGGGGTTGGGCGTGGCGGCCGGCATCATAGCTGTGGTAATGCTTGTAGTGTGTTTCCGAAGTCAACTGCACGCGCTTGGCACGTATCTTGCTCGCCTGCTACCTGCAAGCTGGCGAGAGCGAACTCAGTCCGTAGCCAGCTCTCTTGTGGATGGCGGCCAGTTTCTGCGCCAGCCCTTGCGAACAGCAAGTGTCATCGCGCTCAGCGCGGCCGCGTGGGCGATGGTCCTGCTCTCGATCTGGCTATCCCTGGAGGCCGTGCATCTGGACGTTCCTGTAACAGCGTCCGGCCTGGTACTAGTCGCAACCGCACTGGGCATGCTAATTCCCGCTGCGCCTGGCGGGGTAGGGACCTTCGAGTTTGCGCTCGTCGTGGCGTTAGGCTACGTAGGGGTGGCTCGCAGCGAGGCAGGCGCATACGCCGTTCTGCTGCACGTAAGCCAGCTTGTGCCAGGGTGTCTGGTTGGGGCAGTCTGCGCCTGGCGATGTCAGGTAAGGCTGTCGAGGCCCGCTTGACCCCGGCTGCAAGGGACTACAGGCTGCCCACACATAACGAAATTCAGATGCCCTCGACAGAAACCTCACCTCCGGTTACAGTCCTGGTCTCACAGGTGTGCCATACGAGGAGAGTTGCGCCGGCGGAAGCCCGATGATACAATTCGCCTGGTGCAGCTTGTGAAAGCGCAGCAGCAACTATGCCCCGGCGGGAGGACGGAGATTATGATTCACCCGAGTGCGGAAATCGGTAAAAATGTGTCGCTCGGCCACGGTGTAGTGATCGAGGCCAATGCTGCAATTGGCGATCGCGTCGTGCTCAAGAGTGGCGTCGTGGTGTATGAAGGCACCCGGATCGGGCCTGATTGCACAGTCTATGACCACGCGGTGCTGGGGCGGCCGCCGCAGGGAACCGGCGCCCTGACCCGCAAGATCCGCGAAGACCTGCCGCCGCTGAGTATCGGTGCCGGATGTGTCATTGGCGCCGGCGCGGTTCTGTACCGTGGAAGCAGAATCGGAGAGCAGACGCTGATTGGAGACCTGGCTTCGATCCGCGAGGAATGCCAGGTAGGCGACAACTGTATAGTCGCGCGCGGCGTCACCTTCAACTACCATGCTATCGTGGGCGACCGGGTCAAGATAATGGATAATACACACATCACCGGCAATATGATCATTGAGAACGGGGTCTTCATTGGGCCCCTGGTGGGCACCACCAACGAGAACAGCATGGACCGGTCTTCTGAGGACGAGGAATACGAAGGGCCGACCATCCGCCGCGGCGCCAGCGTTGGCGCGCTGGCTTCGGTACTTCCAGGGATCGAGGTTGGCGAGTATGCCGTTGTGGGCAGCGGCGCGGTAGTCAGTCATCCCGTACCGCCGAAAAAGGTTGTCCTAGGCGTGCCTGCTCGAGTGGTCGGCAACGTCCGCCCTGAGTGGCTGCCCGAAGGCGTGGAGCCGGCCTCCGACGACTAGCAAATACTGCCAAAGAAGTAGCGTGCAAACTGCAGGCTCAGTCGTACTGACAAGGGCTAGCGACTACTATGATGCGTTCAAACACAGACGGAGTGCCAAGGACTATAGCGATAGCCTCCTGCTACAACGAAAGCGACAAGCTGAAAACTATGATGGGCCGTTTTCCCGAAGATCGCGACTATGACATCCTGATCGTGGACGACGGCTCTACCGATGGCAGCGGTGAGATAGCCAGGCAAGGCGGGGCTATAGTTCCTCGACAAGAGGATAACCGCGGCGTGGGAGCCGCCCTGAAGACCGCCTTCACCTATGCACTCGAGAACGGCTACGAGATAATGGTGATAATGGCGGGCAACAATAAGGACGAGCCGCTGGAGATCCCCCGCCTGGTGAAGCCGATTGAGAGCGGCCAGGCCGATTTCGTGCAGGGCTCGCGCTTCATGCGTGGCGGCCAATATGGCAACATGCCGCTGTACCGCGTGCTGGCGACGCGATTCCATGCCCTGCTCTTTTCACTATTCGCCCGCAAGTGGCTGACAGAGAGCACCAACGGCTTTCGAGCCATCCACCGGCGAGTTCTCGAGGACGCCCGAATTGACTGGATGCAAGATTGGCTGGATAAGTACGAACTGGAGCCCTACCTTCTGTTTAAGACCATCAAGCTGGGCTACCGGCACCTGGAGGTGCCGTGTACCAAGATCTATCCGCCGCGAGAGCTGGGCCAGACCAAGATGAGGGCATTCAGCGGATGGTGGAGTATCCTGAGGCCGATTTTCCTGCTGGGTCTCGGGCTGAAGAAATAGCCAAAACGCTGCAACACACGGGCATCCAGGGAGGTGCTGGAATGGCGGTCCCTTTCGTAGATCTGAACCGCAGCCATGATCCCATCCGCGCTGAGCTGGATGCGGCGATGGGCGCGGTCATTGATCGCAACGCATTCATCCTGGGCGATGAGGTGGAACAGCTCGAGGCCGATTTCGCGGCCTATTGTGAGGTTGAACATGCTGTAGGGACCGACACTGGCACCTCGGCACTTGAGCTGTGCCTGCGCGCGTGGGGCATCGGTGAGGGTGACGAGGTGATCACCGCGCC
>JALGTY010000325.1 GCA_029821145.1 Candidatus Zipacnadia bacterium | reverse complement strand
CAGCGATAGGATAATGGCTATCGTTGAGGAACTGCAGCCGGTTATGGCCCGGCAGGTCCGCGAGGAATTGGCGCGCAGGCACGGGCTGGAGGCGGAACTTGAGCAGGTAGTCAGGTACATGGAGTGGCTGCGGTCGGGCTTCCCGCGCAAGCTGGCGCACGCCGGCCCCGACGCCTGGGTTGTCATTGACCTGGGTTGACAGTGGCGCCGGGGGCCGAGTGGTGTATCCGCCGCGACAGTATCCTGGGCGAGGGCGGGATTGAGAGATAGCTCTGCGGCCGGGGCGTGACACCGTAGCGACTGCTCGAAGGATGTTCGTCTATCGGAGTGTGATACAACCATGCGGACCCGAACGAGCGTCGTCATAATTGCAGGTTTCGTATTGACCGCTGCCATGTGCCACGCCGGCAGTAGCCGGGTAAATGGCCTGGCCATCATTATCTGGAGAGGCATACCGACACAGGGTGTCGTCAACCCCATTACTGTCCTAGCTGTGGATGGATCGGGGCGACTTGACGTAAATGCAATCGCCATAGACAAAGAAAAGGCAGTTGCAGTCCTGTCGGCCTGCAATTACGCACAGGGAGCAGCGACGTATTTTGGTTATGATTCCGATTTTTCAAAATATGATATTCACATCGAATACGACGATAAGTATACAGCCCAAGGCGGAGGTTCGGGAGCTGCTGCAGTAGCAACTGCTATTGTCGCGGCCCTATCGGGCCGCTCTGTGCGACAGGATGTTGCGATCACGGGCGATATCTCCCAACTAGGTGACGTCAAGTCAGTTGGGGGGATCAAGGAAAAGATGAACGCAGCGTATGCCTACGGTATTCGAACTGTGATAGTTCCCGCGGCCAACGCAGACGACATTCCCAAAATGTCTATAGATACCTTGGTGAGATTCCAGGTCATAACTGCAACGGACATGAGACAGGTCCTTTTCCATGCGCTGGTGGGTTCTCAGGGAGATTGGGCACGTACACGCTCACGTGCTTTCAAGCTATATCAAGAGCGGGAGTGGGGAAAGTGCGTCAGTCATTTGCGCCAGATAGTCGCGCAGCATCCAGAGGATTTGAGCCTCCGGCTGGTCCTCCGAGATGCAAGAAAGAGATGGCATTCAATCCAACAAGGGGCGCAACGAATAGAGACCCTCATCCTAGATGCAACAACCTTGGAGCAAGCCAACGATTTGGGGAAAGCTCTAGAAGCATACGAAGAAGCTTATCAGCTAGTGCGGGAACGGGAAGACATCGCAAAGCTTATGGCGATATCGGATGTGGAAGCCAGGAGAGAGAGTTGCATAAGAAGGGCCCTAGATGCCGCAGCGGAGTCTGTCCAGAAGGGAAGCTCGGCGGATGCATTGGGTCTGTACATAACAATTCTGAAGTCAGTCCCTGATATGACCGCGGCCAAGCAGGGATATTACGATGCGAGAAACGCCTTTATTGTGGACGTGGAGCAAGAAGTCACGCAAAAGATTGAAGGGAAGCAATTCGCAGAAGCTCAGAAGGCCCTTGACGCCGCGCTGCGTACGTTGCCAGACAGCGCGGAACTGAAAGGTCTTTCGAAGGAACTTCAGAAGGCACGGAGTGTCGCGACGGCCCAAGAGTTGTTGCATGATGCGCGCGAAGCGTTCAATAACGAGGATCTTCAGCAATGTGGCAAGGCCGCACTCCAAGCCATGCAAATGGCACCTGATGAGCCAGGGATCAAGGAAGAGGGCGAAAGGCTCCTTGGGGCGATCTCTAAGCGAGCCGCCCAACGAGCAGATCAACTTCTTGCTGCCAAGCAATACTCCCAAGCGGCAGAGTACTACGGCCTTGCGGCTGAAGGCGCTTCAGGCGAAGAAAAGGAATATATCCTATCCCAAGTCGAGGCATGTCGTACGATCCCACTCATATTGCAGGTCGCGGCTAAGGCGGCACAAAGCTGGACGGCACACGAGCACATCCGCTTGCTCGAACTCATCGAAGAAAAGGGGCACGACCAGATCGCACTGGACTTACTTGAACAAAAGGGCAGGAGCTATGTGTGTTCACTGACACGTATGAATATATTGTTCACGTGTGATAGATTCGACGAGAGCAAGGCACAATATATGGATTTCCTGAGGGGAGGCAGTGTGGAAGTCAGGAAGCCAGCTCTCTTGACCGTCCGTAAAGAGGTACAGGCACTACCGAAGAAGGATTGGACAGAAAATGACATGTCCAGGGTATTCTACTTCGCGGTCGCCGAGTGCAGGGCCTGTGGCGGCAGCGCGGAAGCACATGTCGTTGCAGCTATTCTGGGGGCTATGTGCGGCAAAACACAGCTTGCCCAGTGGCACGTAGAGGCGGCAGAAGAGCATGATGCCAAACTCCCGTCTCACATAATAGCAGCCGCAAAGGTTGTACTTGCTCTCAATAATGGTGATATAGAAAGCGCTGTGGATCTCGGGAAGCGCATTCTGAAAGACGAGTGCGGCCCCTCTGCAATGTGTTTCGGGGCTTGCGCAGTGCAAGCAAAGGATGGTGCAGCCGCCGGTCACAAATACGTTGCTAGGGCAGCGGGTAGGTATGCTTTCTTCCGACCGCTTCTAAATTCCATCACAGAACTAGATGTCGTTTTCACAACCTTGTTCCCGCTCGCCATGCACGAGTGGTTCAGTGATTGTGTCGAAGAAGAGTCGGCCGATACCACTGATGACCTTGCCAAGGTTGTATGTGATATGCTCTCACGCAATAGCTGGCGAACTGAGTAGCTCAGAGGCAGTTGCGAATCCTACCTCATAGGTAATCTTGTAACGTCATTAACGGTGGCAAGGGCCCGCTAGCCAGGCGACGGGCCCTCTTGGATTTATTCTCGGCATTGCCCCCAAATGTCGAAGGTGCATTAGCACAGTGGCTCGAGGATTGCAATGGCGCGTTTGATGTCCTCGATCTGCTGCGGGCCGCTGATCTCGCGCTCAATAGCCAAGACGCCGGTGAAACCCTTCGCCTTCAGCTTCGGCACCAGCACCGGGAAATTGACGCGGCCCTCGCCCATCGGCTTTTCCTTGCCCAGCTTGGTGCCATCGGTCGGGTACTCGCCGTCCTTGGCATGAACTCCGCGCACGTGCTCGCCGAACACATCCAGCGCATCCACCGGGTTCGCCTTGCCGTACATCAGCAGATTGGCCGGATCGAGGTTGACCCCCAGGTTGCCGGTGCCGACATCCTCGATGGTGCGCAGCAGCGTCACCGGCGTTTCCTGGCCGGTCTCGAACCAGAACTCGATGCCCTCCGTCAGGCAGACCTGCGCGATGGATCCTATCGCGTGCACGGTGCCATAGTAGTCTTCGTCGCCGGGATACTCGGGAATGAAGCCGAGGTGAGTGGTGATGGAAGGCACGCCGATGGCGCCGGCTACCTGGGCGGCCTGTATGAGCTCTGCGGTGCGCTGGCTGCGGGTGGCCGGCGGGACCAGGCCGATGGTCGTCGGGCCCTGGACGAAATCCCAGACCGTGCGGCCCGTAGGCATCGCCCAGAGTGTGGCGATGTTGATGCCGTGTTTATCGGCGGCGGCCCGCAACTCCTGCGCCGCCTCCAGACTGCCTGCCGCTGACCAGTGCACCTGACAGGCTGTCAAGCCCAGGTCTGCAACCTTCTCCATCGCTTCGTCTGCCGTGGGTCGCGGGGACAACATGACGCCGATCTCTAATTTGTCAGCCATATTCACGGGTCTCCATTGTTGGTTCGTAAGGACATTGCGAAAGCT
>JALGTY010000324.1 GCA_029821145.1 Candidatus Zipacnadia bacterium | reverse complement strand
TATCCTCGCCGCCGGGCAGTGGCTGCGCGGCTTCGAGCAGTTCATGATGGACCTGATTATCAATAAGCCGCTGGCCCACGCGCTGATGGAGCGGCTGGTGGATGCGTATCTCCGCCGCTTTGAGAGCTACCTCCCTGTGGCGCAGCACTGTGACATCATCGTGGTGAATGACGACCTCGGCACCCAGGCCGGCCTGCAACTTTCACCGCAGCTCTATCGCGAAATGATCAAGCCATACCACACGCGACTGTGGCAGGGCATCAAGAAAATGTCGGGCAAGCCACTATTGCTGCACAGTTGCGGATCGGTTTACGAGCTGATTCCGGACATCATCGAAGCGGGAATAGATGCGCTGAACCCGGTGCAGGTGTCGGCCACGGACATGGACAGTGCAAGGCTGAAGCGGGAGTTTGGGCGGGACCTGACCTTCTGGGGCGGCGGCTGCGATACTCAGTATGTGCTGCCGCGTGGCACTGTCGAAGAGGTGCGCGGGGAGGTACGCCGGCGGGTCGAGGACCTTGCCGAGGATGGCGGGTTCGTCTTTTGCCCGGTGCACAATATCCAGCCTGATGTGCCGCCGGAGAATATCGTAGCATGTTATGAAACGGCCCGCAGGGGGAAACCTTCTTGAAAAAGAGGTTCTCCCTCACCCACTCCTTCGGAGCGGGTACCCGCCCCTTCCAAGAACTTCTGCAAGGGGCGGGACGGATTTGACGCAAGCGGACACTTACCGGCTAACAGGAGGCTGAACAGTGAACTATATCATGATTTGTCTCGACAGTCTGCGGCAGGACCATATCGGGGCCTATGGCGGGGTTGCTCAGACGCCGAATATGGACCGTCTGGCAGAGCAAAGCGCGGTCTTCACGCGGCTGCGCTCCGAGGCGCTGCCGACGGTGCCGGTGCGGCGGGCGCTGTGTACCGGCGCCAGAGTGTTTCCGTGGGAGTACCGCCCGCACCCCAAGGGCATCTACAACCGCCACTGCGGCTGGCTGCCGCTGCGGGAAACCGATGTCACCCTCGCCGAGCATCTGCAGGAGCGCGGCTATGTCACCGGTATGGTTATTGATGTGTATCACCTGATGAAGCCGGCGATGAATTTCCATCGGGGGATGAGCTCTTTTGAATTCATCCGAGGGCAGGAATTCGACCGCTGGAAAAGCGCGCCGGCGCCGGGTGATGTGATTGCACGGTACACTCCGGAGGGCTGTCCCGAGCGGCGGCAGGCGGTTCTGACCCAGTATCTACAGAATCAGGTCGGCCGAGGTGGGGAAGAGGGCCACCAGTGCGCCAGAGTCTTCCGGGCCGCGATGGATTGGCTCCAGGGCAATGCGGCTCATGAGCAATTCTTTCTGTGGGTGGACAGCTTCGATCCGCACGAGCCGTGGGATGTGCCGCAGAAATATACAGATATGTACGACGCCGGCTACAGCGGCAAAGAATGGATCTACCCCAACATCCTCCCATATAGCGAGATGAAGCCCGAAGAAATCGAGCACTGCAAGGCCCTGTACAAAGCGGAAGTGACGATGGTGGATCACTGGCTGGGCAAGTTCCTCGACAAGATAGATGAGCTGGGGTTACGCGAGAACACGCTGGTGGTGCTGCTGTCCGACCACGGCAAGGTCGTCGGGGAGTTCGATAATTTCGGCATGTCGAATAAGGACACGAGCCGGTATCTGTACGACGTGCCGCTGATGGTGCGACACCCGGAAGGGATCGGAGCCGGCCAGCGGCTCGAGCAGTGGGTGTATGACATTGATGTGACCGCCACGGCGCTGGAGGTGCTGGGGGAAGATGCGCTGCCGAAGGCGGATGGGGAGAGCTTCTGGCCGCTAATCACCGGCGAGCAGGAAAAGCTGCACGACTATACCATCTGCGGCTACTCCGAGGTCGGCTGCGTATGGCAGGATGACTATGTTTACATCCAGGACAATGAGCTTGGGACCAGTACACTCTATGACACGTACGCAGACAAGGACCAGGAGAACGATCTAAGCGCGGAGTTGCCGGAGTTGACAGCAGAATTGAGGACGCGGCTGAAGGAGTTGGTAGCAGGCGGGCCGCACTAGGCCGCACGGTGCACGAGCGTACGTCCACTGCGACAGGCGAGACGCCTGTCGCAGCGACTATTATGGTTTTGTGATATGAGCGGCGATACTCCAACACCAGACGATTCTCCAACCAGCACAAGCGCGCGGGAACAGCGGGTAGATACCACGCGAGGGCCGCTGCTGCGCAAGATGCTATTGCTTTCGTGGCCGATTGTGGTGACGTATCTGCTGCAGACGGTGGTGGGTATCGCCGATACATGGATGGTCGGTTCGCTTGGGGCAGAGGAGCTTGCGGCCGTCGGCATCGCCCGGACAGTCATTTTCATCCTGATGGCGGTGGCTTTCAGTGTCTCGATGGGGGTGCGGATCCTGGTCGCCCAGTACTCGGGCAGCGGCGATATGCGCAGCGTGGACGCCATCGTCAAGCAAGGCATCATCGCTTCCGCGTTGATTAGTCTGGCCTTTGTCACTCCGGCAGGGGTGTTGGGATCCGGCTGGATCATGAAGATGGTGGGCGCCAGTCCTGAGGTCCTGGGACACGGCGTTTTGTACCTTCAACTCCTGTTCAGCGGGATGGTGTTCATGGTGCTCAGCTTCGTGATCACCGGCGCTCTGCAGGGGGTGGGTGATACCATCACGCCGCTTGTTCTGCTGGTGTTCACGAACATAATCAATATCGTGGGCAACTACGTTTGCATATTCGGCGCCGGGCCGTTTCCGGCCATGGGCGTTCCCGGTGCGGCTGTCGGCACGCTGGTCGCGCGCGCCGTGGCAGCGGTACTTGGCCTGTGGATTCTCGGGTCGGGCCGCTTCGCCGTCACGCTGGACTGGCGGCGTAGTTGGCAGGTGCGCTGGGATTCCTGGAGTCGTATATTCTACCTGGGTGTGCCCGCGTCGCTGCAAGGCATCAGCCGTAGCTTCGGCTTCATACTGATCATCAAGATTCTGAGCCTGACTACGGCGGCGACGTACGCCATTTCTGCTTTTACAGTCGCCGGCCAGGTGCGGATGGTCACTGCCATGGTTGGCCTTGCGCTGATGGCCGGGGCCACGACAGCGGTGGGGCAGAATGTGGGGGCCGGGAACTTCCGGCGCGCGAAGAGCTCGGCATGGCTCTCAGCCGGGCTGGCGGCGGTGATAAGCGCGGCAGCGGCAACGACGTATGCGATTCTTGGCCCGCAGATCATAAGCCTGTTCAACACCCACGCCGATGTTGTGCGCATTGGCGCCGAAGCGCTGCTGGTGCTGGCGATCTCGGAGCCGTTCTTGACCGCCGGGATGAGCCTGTCCGGGTCTTTGCGCGGCGCGGGTGACACCATCACACCACTATGGATCACCATCGCTACTATCACCATCATCGGTCCGCTCACCGCCTACATCCTGGCCATACATCTGGGCATGGATACTCTCGGCGTCTGGCTCGGCTTCGACCTGGGCATCATCATCCGCCTGTTCTTGCTGACATGGAAATGGCGGCAGGGCAAGTGGCAGGAGCTGAAGGTGGCTTAGCCGAAGATATCTCCCGACGGCCGCGGCAGGCGAGACGCCTGTCGTACTAGTAGGAAGCAAACGTGGTGTTGTAGGGGCGCAATTCATTGCGCCCTTGACAGTGAAGCGGGCGTGATAAATCACGCCCCTACGAATATGCAGGGAGGATGAGATGGCCAGGACGCGGAAGGCAATAGCGCC
>JALGTY010000323.1 GCA_029821145.1 Candidatus Zipacnadia bacterium | reverse complement strand
GGGCTCCTGTGCGTGCGCACTAATGCCTCCGGCAAACAATGCGGCTGCCACGCTCGCCCTGAGAATCGAGAACAGCACGTTCTTCATCAGTCGTTGCCTCCTGAACAGTCACCCGTAGCTTTCTCGCTCCGGGTGCGCTCTACTTGATGCCATGATAGACAGTACCAATCCAGACTTTGCCACCAAAGGGGCGCTATGGATAGACGCCGATGACGCGACCCGATATGCCTTCTAGGTCCACCGCAAAGGACAATGCTCTTTGTCCGTTCTGCTTGGTCCAGGCAAATTTCAGGTCTTCTCCACTGATAAGATCGCGGACATACCTGGGTGTGAAGCGGGGCTTGTAACATGTGATCTCTGTAGCCTTGTCTTCGCGGCTGCGGTTGACCGAAATGATGACAAAGCAGTCTTTCCCGGCCAGATAGTTCGACTCGATATCCGGATTTGAGGATACCGCAAGTGGATGGACCCCCGCATCCTGAAGCGATGACCGCAGCAATTCCCACAGCGCAGGCACCTTATAAAAGCTGCCGATCCTGAAACGGCACAGCACGGTCTTGCCCTTGCCGTACTCGGACGTGAACACCGAGGGGAATGCGTCCGGAGCGCCACGCGTGAGCCGTCGGCCGAGCGGCGACTGGTTGCTAAGCGCCGCCTCGGTGCGGCCAAAGATCCTTGTTAGAGCCTCTGATGGCTTATTGTCCTCGTTGAGTTCCGGCACCGTATCGCTTATGAGTACTCCGCCGGCGCTGACAAACTCGTCGATTCCTTTGGCGGCAGCGTCGGCGACATGCCTGATATTGGCCATCACCAGGGCATCATAGCGACGTAGCTTGCCGGCTGCGATCTGGCGCTCGTAAATCAGGTCGGCGTTGCCGAAGGCTGTCAGCAAGGCATCATAGGCGGGGAGAAGGTCATAGTAGAAGGGGCCAACGTACTGTTGCGGGGTCGCGAAAAGGCTTTCGGTCTCCGAGGCCAGCAGGGCTATTCTCGAGGTCTTCTTTAGCTGCCTGAGCAGCGGGCCGATCTTGCCGATGTCGCGGAATGTTCTGCCGCCGTCCTCCCACAGTTCCGGGTTATACTCCCACATCGGGCGCTGCGGGGAGTAAGCGCCCCAGCCGATGAGGCCCTGCGCCCCCTGGCCGATGGCTGTATAGCTCATGTGACGGATCCCTTTAGGAGTCTCCTGTGGCGAGGACGTGCACCCCACCCACCAGGCGAAGGGGATGTCGTAGTGCTGGCCTGCGCAGCGCAAGAAGGCCATCAGCAGCCGCGACCTTTTCATGGCCCCCTCTATCGCCTCCACGTCATTCTCGTGCCTGCCAGAGTAATAGGGGTAGATGTCGGCAGCCATCCAGTCAAGCGGTTCCGCCCACTTCAGCAGGTCGCTAAAGACGTAATCCACATGCCGGCCCAGGCAATTAGCCTCGGTGTAGGTATTGGCCATCAGTACATCGGGATTGTTCTCCTTCATGTACTGGCAACTCAGCTTCCAGACCTTTGCCCAGTAGTCATTGTAGAACTCCACATATTGCCTTCGCAGAGCCGGCTGCTTGATCGGTGGCATTTTCTCAGGCAGCCCGACACCATAACGTGCCTTGAACTCCCGCTGGCAGTGTTCACAGTGACAGGGGAAGCATATATGGCCATGGGCCGGGTCCAGGTGACTGACACGGTTATCAACATATGGCTCGTCTATTACGGTGCCCACCCAGAAGCGGGGTAGGCTTTCGTACTCAGCCCGCCTTGGCTCAAGGAACTTGTGCAGGGCGGCTTCGTAGTCAGGAGAGTGAACACAGATCTTGGGCACCTGACCGGATTTGAAGGGGTGGAGGGTGCGGCAGAACGCGGAGATTGCCATGCCCCTTTCCTGGGCGTGGGCCTGTATCGCCTTGGCCTGCTTGCCTCCGCCAAAGACGTTCACGGTATTCCACCCGTGCTCGTGGACGTCGTCTATCAGCTTGAGCCACGCGGGGGTGTCCAGCGTACCGGGCCCCCGGTACGAGTAGAAGACAATGGGGAAGAAGTCATCTTGTTGCAGGGGCTCTTGTGCGTGTGCACAGATGGCCCCGGCAAGTGCCGAGGCCACCAGGGTCGCCCTGAGGATTGAGGAGAGCACATTCTTCATCAGCCGTTCACTCCTGAGTAGCCGCCCGTAGCTTTCTCGCTCCGGCTACGCCTTACACAATTTGTGCGTGCGCCCGCAGTGGACAGCTTGCTTGTTGTCAACGCGCGAGACCACTCAGTACTTTGGCCGCCCGTTGAGGTACCAGCACAGGTCTTGTGGACAAACGGTGAACTTCACCGGGCCGACATACGGGGAGTTCGGGTCGAGCTGCATGTCGTGCCACTTGGCATGCCCATCGGCGAAGGTGTAATTGGCTCCACCATTGTGGCGAGCGGGTACGAAACTAGAGCAATGCCAACTTGAATGCTGAAAGTTGTAGCTGTTGGACCACCCATAGTCGGGCCTACCGGTCCAATCCGAGTCAGCGAACATTACGGTCTCGGCCGGGTACTTTATTTGTGGCAGCTTGAAAGCATTCCTTGCTGAACGAACTACCCAGCCGTTGCAGCCGTATGACAGCCATCTGGCGAAGCTGCCCTCAGGTTTACTGGGGCACACGAATATGTGGAGGTTCTTGACGTAGGGGTACATCAGCGCAGGCCAGTAGACGAGGACCGTGTTGAACAGGTCGCAACGCAGGCCATATGGCCTCAGATCTGAGTAAGCCGCGATGATCCGCTCGTCGTAGTCCTGGGAGTACATGAGCGCGGCCACCCCCATCTGCTTGCAGTTGTTGAGACAACTAGTCTGCCGCGCCTTCTCCCGCGCCCGCGCGAACACCGGGAAAAGTATCGCTGCCAGGATCGCGATGATCGCGATCACAACCAACAACTCAATAAGTGTGAAGCCCTTTCGCATTACAATACCTCCTATATCCTAAATTGACTGCCCAACAAATGGAATGCTACCACACACCCCGCATTCTGACAACTATAAGAAGTCAGAGGTGCTCGCCCCCAGTGTCTGTTTCCAAGGGGCAAGCATGGCTACTGCCCCTGCACGGCCTCAATGAGCGCTGCAATATTCTCTGCAGGTACGTCCTTGGGGATGGAGTGTGCCGGCGCAATGATGTAGCCGCCGTCGCGGCCGATTTCATCCATCAGCCGACATGCCTGCGTCTTCACCTCTTCCGGCGTCGCGTAAGGCAATAGCCGCTGGGTACTCACGCCGCCGTGGAAGGTCAGGTACTTGCCGTACTTCCGCTTTGCCTCGTAAACGTCAATTACCTCCGGCTGAAATGGGTTGAACACGTTCACCCCGATCTCGATGAGGTCGGGGAAGATTTCATACACGTCGCCACAGCAGTGGATGAGGACGTACTTGCCCGCCGCATGCACAGCTTCATACATCCGCGCCAGGCGGGGCTTGATAAATTGCCGCCACAGTTTCGGCCCCATCAGCATCCCCTGCTGCTGGCCCCAGTCGTCACCGAAGCGTACTCCGTCAACGGGGTAGGTCACGGCACGCCTGATGAGCCCCAGATTGAACTCGGCTATGGCGTCGAGCAGGTCGTCCACGAAGTCGGGATGGTCGTGCATGTCCATCATCAGGTTGACCATCCCGCGCATCGTCCAGGCGCGCTCGAAAAGCGAAAAGCCAATGTCCATTGTTACGAACTTGTCCTCAGCCGATGCTACCTTCTCGCCGAAGCGCTGCCAGCGTGCCGGGTCGTCAGG
>JALGTY010000322.1 GCA_029821145.1 Candidatus Zipacnadia bacterium | reverse complement strand
TGCGCGTCCGAGCCGGCGGCCACTTCGCCAATGTCGGTCAGATGCACCGACGTCTGCCTCAGCGCGGCCTGTAGCTCAGGGACATCAGCGGGCGCGGCGGTCAGCAGCAGCTCGAAGTCCTCACCCCCGGCCGCCGCCCAGGAAAGCGGATCGGCACCAAGCAGGTCAGCACAGTCGAGCAGTTGCCTGGAGACGGGGAGGCCGGACGCCCACAACCGCATTGCCACACCGGAGGCGGCGGCGATATGGCAGGCATCCTGCAGCAGGCCGTCGCTGATGTCAATGGCAGCGTGGACTTTGCCCAGCGGGGCAAGTGCGGCGGCCGCCTCGAGGCGTGGCACAGGGGCCGTCAGGCTCTGCATAAGCTGTGGGAATTCATCGCGGCGGCTGGACTGATGAGAGGAAAGTAGAGCAATCGCCGCGGCGGCATTGCCCAGGGCACCGGTTACGAGGATGCGGTCGCCGATCTGTGCGTTCTCTCGCAGCCATAGGTTGTCCCGCTCTGCCCGGCCGACTACAATCACATCAATCAGCAGAGAGCCGTCAGCAGCAACAATATCACCGCCCGCCAGGGAAATACCGAAGCGGCAGGCTACGGCTTGCACTCCACCGATAAGCTCCTCGGCCTCTTCGACGGTCCACGTCGGGGGAAGACATAAGGTGCACAGGACTGCGTCGGCGGCCCCGCCCATTGCGGCGATGTCGCTCAGTGCGGCGGCTGCGGCACGAAAACCGATTTGACGGGGAGACATCCACTGGCGCTGAAAATGCCGGCCCTGGACCATCGCATCGGTAGTCAGGAGTATGACTGAGCCGGGGTGGGAAGCGATGACGGCAGTGTCATCCCCAATGCCCTTGATAAGCGGCGGGGTCTCTGCGCCGATAATTTGCCTTATGCGCTTGATGAGGCCGAATTCGCCGATCTCCGACAAGTCCATGGCTACTGCCCGTCAGCCTGGGACGCGGCTTGCTCTCCGAGTTTTTCCAGCGCGGCGCCGATTTCGCCGATCAGACGCTCGGATTTTGCGATCAGGCGTCGCGCCTTCTGGCCCGGTTGATTCTGCCACAGCATCACTGCGACGGCGGCGGCGAGCCCGGCAGCGACCAAGCCGGCTCCCAGCACGATCCAAGGGTTCGGTGCGTACCGTTCATTTTCCTCTGTCATGGTATTCATGCCCTGCTATGTATGGCCGATAGGACAGGCTACTAACACACAAATGCCCGGAACACAATGTCCGGGCGTTTGATTGCGGCCAGGTGAGTGGAAACGGGCTCTCAGACGTCCCAGACTTTCGAGCCCTCGTCGTCGTCGCCCTTCGAAGGTGGCTCGTCCATGCTCTGAAAGATGCGCTGTACAAAAACCAGCAACTCCTTCGGGTTGAAGGGCTTGGTAAGATACGAGCTGACACCCGACTGCCAACCTTTGAAAATATCGGCATCCTGCGCCTTGGCGGTTAGCATGATGACGGGGATGTCTTTGTATTCCGGAGCAGCCTGCAGCTTCTTGAGAACTTCGAAACCGTCCATGCGGGGCATCATGACGTCGAGAACGATCATGTCCGGTATGCTTTCCTCGATCTTTTCAAGCGCTTCCACACCGTCGTAAGCACTTACGACGTCATAGCCCGCCCGCGCCAGGTTCACTTCAACCAGACGCACGATGTGACGCTCGTCATCAACTACCAGAATTGTTCTTGCCATGTTGGGAGCGGCCCTCCCTTGGAACCAACAGCCAATAATACAACTAACGATTGCTCGCTGTCAGGCATGCACCATAGCTCACGGGCAGTATAACAAACGGTTTTTCCGTTGTCAACCGACCAAGGCGACTATAAACCTACCAGGTGACGAACCATAACATTCGCTGCACGTGGCGATGATACCTGCTTATTGGCACTTATTTTTTTTGGGCCCTATGTGAGTTTCGCTACTTGGTCAAACTCGTCTGCCAGTGCTACATAGAGTCGGCGATACAGGGCATAGTAGTCCTCATAGACATCCACGGCTTCGGGATCAGGTGCCAGAGTGTCAACCACCGATATGGCAGCGTCCGTAGCCGCCTGCACCGTGGGGTAGATCTCCGCGCCCACGGCGGCCAGCAAGGCCACTCCGTAGGCCGCGCCCTCATCTACGTTGATGGTTGATATGTCGTGGCGCAGAGCATCAGCCTGAATCTGCCGCCACAGCTTGCTACGGGCCCCACCGCCGGAGGCGCGCACCTGAGTGAACTCAACACCCAGGTCCTTGATCAAGTCAAAACAATCGCGCAGGCCGAAAGCCACGCCCTCCAGCACCGCCCGAATCAGGTCCGGCTTTGAGTGGGTCAGGTTCAATCCGAAAAACACGCCACGCGCATCAGGATCGGGATATGGGCAGCGCTCCCCGGTCAGGTATGGCAAGAATAGCAGCCCGTCGCATCCGACTGGGGCGGTCTCGGCTTGGGCGGTCATCACTTCGTAGGGGTCAACGCCCATGTCGGCGGCCAGCGCCACTTCTTCGCCGCAGAGGCTGTCACGCAGCCAGCGTAGCGACCCGCCTGCCGAAAGCATCGCACCCATGACATGCCACTTGCCCGGCACCGCGTGGCAGAAGGTATGGGTGCGCAGTTGCTCGTCCATTATCGGCTCGTCCAGATAGGCGAAGACCACTCCGGAAGTGCCGGTGGTGACAGATATCGAGCCGGGGGCTACGATCCCGTTGCCGACAGCGCCAGCAGCCTGGTCACCGCCTCCGCCGACCACCCCAGTACCCTCTGCCAAGCCGGTCAGATCGGCAGCTTCGGCATTTATCCGGCCCGTCACCTCCGGCGATTCATGCACCTTCGGCAGAAGCGACTCCTCCAGCTCCAACCCGTCGAGCATCACCTGCGACCAGCGTCGCCGGGGCACATTAAGCAGCGAGGTCCCGGAGGCGTCAGAGACTTCGGTAGCGAACTCGCCGGTCAGCATGAAGCGGATATAGTCCTTGGGCAGCAGGAGCTTCGCCACTTTCGCATAGTTGTCCGGTTCGTTATCGCGCAGCCAGATGATCTTGGGCGCTTGGAAGCCGGTCAGCACCGGGTTGCAGGTCTCGGCGACGATCGCTTCCGCCCCGATCTTTTCGGTAATCCACTCGCATTGGGCGGCTGTGCGCTGATCGCACCACAGTATGGCGGGGCGGATGACCTGATTGTCGGCGTCGAGGAACACCGAGCCGTGCATCTGGCCGGACAGGCCGACACCGGCGATATGGCTGGGTGAGACGCCCGCTTCGCGTACCGTATTGGCAATGGCGGTGTAAGAGGCTTGCCACCATTGCTGGGGATGCTGCTCGGCCCAGCCGGGGCGGGGAGTCAGCAGTGGGTAGGTCACGATGCTGTCAGTGACGACCGTGCCTTCTTGATCTATCAGCAGCGCCTTGGCCCCGCTGGTGCCGACATCGAGTCCGAGTAGGTATTTCATCGCGCCTCACCGCCGATCTCTTCACCTTCCGCGTAGCTCGGGCTTCCAGCCCGAGTCCCGATCTCGCGACTTTACTTTCTTGCGTATTCAAGACCAGCACAGCTTAGCCTGCATCATTCATGAGTGAAATGGAATACCTAGCAGAATTGGACAGGCAGGCCGTTTATGGACACATAGAGCGGCTCTTGCCAAGCGCCGCAAAATGGCACAGAATTGACCCACGCCTGCGGCGCGGGTACCCCCATTCTCACCTGCCCTTCGACAGGCTCAGGGCAGGCCGAGCTACGCGTTGGTGAATGACGCGTTTCATGCCTCGGTGATAGTTACAGTTTCGCCGCTTGTGACGGCCTTGAACACGGTCGGATCGCCTTCGATCTTGCCGAGTACATTGACCGGGCTGGCGGGGCGGATTTCATCCCCCTGGCTCATCGGCGTTGGCCCGAAGAAGATGCAGAAGGCCGTGCCCGGCGGCCAGTAGCCCAAATCCCCCATTTCGACAATCGCCTGCGGGTCCTCCGGCTCGATGTTGATGCCGATGGAGAAGTAGATTTCGTCGCCCCAGGTCTGGGCGGCCGCCTCAATCGGCAGCGCCTCGTGGATAGCCTTGGCGGTTTCACTGTCATTGAGGGTAGCCTCAACTGAGACATCGCCGGCGGAAATCTTTATCTTTCCAGCCATTTTCGTT
>JALGTY010000321.1 GCA_029821145.1 Candidatus Zipacnadia bacterium | reverse complement strand
TGCGCGTCACATCCGATAAACTGTTTCATCAAGCTGCAACTCCTTTCGACTTTCCGGGGTTGTCATAGCTTACGACAATCCCGGAGTTGCAGCGCTCTCATAGCATCAAATTAATCTGGACAGGCCCTGTTCGGGTTGCGCAGGTTGTTGATTTTACTAGCCACAGAGGGGCGACGCCAAAACCAGGTTCCCAATGGCTCCCGATGCTGTCCAAGATAGCCGACCAAACTTCTCCGGCCAGGAGAGAGACCGGGAAGCGCCCGAGAGCGCTGTTTGGAGGCGTTTCCGCCGCTCCGATAGCCCGTTCCCCCACAGGATGGGGAGCGGATGCTGTCCAAGTGAGTTCTCCCAGAAAGCTAATTTGGACGGGTATGCCCGGTAATATGGGGTAGAAGTGAAAGTCTGCGAAGTTCAGCGCTTCGCAATTTCAACCCGAGGAGGTCACGCAAATGATTAGAAGCAGTAAACGGCATACCCCTCCAAGGTCTGTCAATCAAGGCCCGCAAGAAGTTACTCCGAAACCCAATAAAATCGGGGCTTCCACGCCCTATGACTTTGACGGCAAGAATCTGACCGGTTACGGAGCTCTGTTGCCGGTGGCGACCATGCTGGAGAAACTGCAGTTCCAGCAACTGGTGGAGGGGACGCTGAAGGTGAAGCGCCGCACGCGGGTCATGCCGATGTACCAGTTCGTGCTGGCGATGGTGCTGGGTGTTTACGGCGGTTTCTCGCGCCTGAACCACCTGCAGTTGTTGAAACGGGAGCCGATGCTGAGCGTGTCCCGCTCGTAGTTGAAAGTTGAGGCGGCGGTTCGACCCTGATTCGAATAGAATCAGGCTGACAAGACGATGGAAAGGACGAACCGCCGTGAAGAAAAGCTACCACACAATTGACAAGCAAGGGAAGGTCAACGAGAAGAAGCTGGCCGAGTTCCTCGCCAAGAACGGGCAAGTGTTGCTGCCGATGATGGAGCTGATCGAGCAGTGCCGGCTGGCCTGCGATGAACTGATCGATGTAGCCGGTCGGGCCAGCATTCAGGCGGTGCTGGAGCTGTCGGCCCAACAGGTAGCTGGACCGCGACAGCAAGGCAAACAGCGTCGCGAGGATGTCGTCTGGTACGGCGGGCAGACGGGTACGGTGTCCCTCAGTGACCGCAAGCTGCGGGTGCAGGGGCCGCGGTTGCGGCAGAAAGGAACCGGTGCCGGGAAAGAAGTCGAGATTCCCGCCTACGAAGCCCTGCAGGATGAGCCGCGACTGGGAGCCCGGATGCTGGAGATCCTGCTGCGGGGGGTCTCGACCCGCCAGTACCAAGGGGTGATTGCGGAGATGGCCGACACGGTGGGGGTGGCCAAGTCCAGTGCCAGCCGGCGCGTAGTGGAAGCTTCTGAGGCCGAGGTGGGTCGGCTGCTGAGGCGCTGCTTCGACGATGTGCGGCTGTTGGTGATCTAGCTGGACCGGATGGAGTTCGGCGATCACGTCATGATCGGCGCCGTGGGTGTAGATGCGGACGGCCGCAAGCACGTGCTGGCGATCCGCGAGGGAGCCACCGAGAATGCCCCCGTGGCCAAGGAACTGTTGGAGGATCTGGTGGCCCGGGGAGTCGAGCCGAATCAGAAGCGACTTTTTGTGATCGACGGCTCCAAGGCCCTGCGGGCAGCGATCAACGCTGTCTTCGGCAGCCAGCATCCGGTGCAGCGCTGTCGCACCCACAAGCTGCGCAACGTGATGGATCATCTGCTCAAGCAGGAGAAGGCGCAGGTGAAGTCGGCGATGCGGGCCGCCTGGCGGATGAATGCCAACGAAGGCATGAGACGGCTGAACAAGCTGGCCGAGTGGCTGGAGCGGGACTATCCTGCCGTCGCGGCCAGTTTGCGGGAAGGGTTGAAAGAATGCTTCACCATCAACCGGCTGGACATCCCACCCTCGCTGCATCGGTGCTTGGTGACCACCAACATCATCGAGAGTCCTCAGTCCGGGGTCCGGCGGCGAACCCACCGGGTGTGCCGATGGCGAGACGGGAACATGGTGAAACGCTGGGTGGCTGCTGCTTTCCTGGCCACCGAGAAGAACTTTCGCAAGATCATGGGGCACCGGGATCTCTGGGCCCTGGATGCGATCCTGAATGGATCGAAGTCTGCTACCCGACGGGAGGTGGCGTAGTAAGATGGACTCAGCCGCCGCGAACAACTTTCAACGGGAAATGGGACACGCTCATCTATCGGGTCTTGGTGACGAACATGAATGCGCCGATTGATGCCCTGGTGTGGTTCTATAATCAGCGGGCCGGGGCCGAGAACCTGATCAAAGAGGCCAACAACGACGCCGGGCTGCCGGCGCATCCGTCGAAGCGCTGGGCGATGAACTGCAACCACTTCCAGATCGCCATGCTGGCCTACCACTTGAACTTTTGGCTGCTGCTGTTCAACCGGGAAGAGATCGACGACGCGGCGGGGATGAAGCACACACAGTTGTCGACGGCGCGGTTGCGGTATCTGTTTCTGGCCGCCAACATCTGGCGGCACGCCGACCGAGTGCGGGTCGGCTACAGCGACCATTACCAGGAGCAAGGAATCTACCAGCGGCTGATGGATCGCTTGCGCGACATTCGCGGTGGCGAGACCGGATTCCGACCGGTGGTCACTGTCGCGCTCCGCTGCTGGGGAACCTGGCACATAACATTCTATGCGCAGGCGGCTGAGGCAAATCAACACCTTACACCAGGAGGGTAAAATTCAGGCGGGTCGGCTCAGACAAAAAGGATAAGACAGTCGGGATTGAAGGCAACGCACCACTGCATCAACCACCGGTGCTCGGTTGGAGTGTGTGCATAATTCAGGTGTTATCTTAACAGGAGAAGGTGGACAAACAGAAATGGAGAATAAGCGCATTGCCAATATTCGCTCTCTCGCGACACTGGGCATTGCACTTCTTGTGATGTCATTGACAAACACTTGTGGCCGTAGCCCCGATAAAAACCGTGGGATTCCCGTACCAAATGGCGGATTCGAGAACGGCACAATAGAACCGTGGGCGCCGTTTCAATCCGTGCGGGCTATTCCGGACAGCAATCATGTCCACCGCGGCAAGTTCAGCCTTGCGGAGAGTGGGGCGAAAGGCAGCGTATATCAGGATGTGAAAGGCCTCGTACCCGGGATAGGTTACACTGTTTCCGCATGGGTCTCCGGGTCACCAGATGCAACCGCGAGTGCGCAGATTGCCGTATTTGACGCCGGTATCCCTGCTGCGACCTTTTCCAATACGATCAACCCGAAAGCGCGTTGGCAGTTGCTGAAGTATGAATTCAAAGTGAGCCCGAACTCTCAAGGAGTTGCACGCATTCACCTATTTCGGAATGATGGAAACGGCACCATATTCTGGGATGACGTTCAGGTTGTGCGGACAGAGTGATGTTGGACCGGATGATGAGTGAACCACTGCTATCCAAATATTAGCCAAAGCCAGGCAATCGGCTGATTGAAACCACGGGACATAAGGGCGCCGAGACCTGCTGTGGAGAATCAGGTTGGGCGGTACACCAGTGACAGCTGCTATCGGCTGTGCTGTCCAGGTTCCGCATAGACGCCGATGCTGTGAGATAGCGTAGGCGGCTTGTTGGGTGGGAATCATGCTTTGGAAAGCTTAAAAAGGCCTTTCTACAGGGCTTTCGGGGGCACTGGCTTTCAGCCTGCTTCGCTCAATATTCCCCGGATGCTGGCCAAGCCAGTTTTGGAAAACCTGATTTGGACAGGAGCGGTCGCGCACCTTCCCGACGCTGTGGGTTGCCCGCGTGCTTGCCGTGTGAGAGTAT
>JALGTY010000320.1 GCA_029821145.1 Candidatus Zipacnadia bacterium | reverse complement strand
GACAATACCTGCATTTCTCGCCGTAGGGGCGGCGGCGGGTTCGCGCACAGCAGCGCAATATTCTTCGGGCTTGACACGGCGCGGGGTCTTTGCTTAATATTGGCGGAGTTACGGGCAACCGAACTCACATCTTAGACGGAGTTGTGCTGCTGTGCGTGTATGGGCCGCAGAGGTTTGGCAGCGCGGTTGACATTGTGAATGTGGCGCTGCTGACGACCTATTGTATTGCCGGGATGAGTGTGCTATCATTTCCGCGCCGCGCGCCCAAGCTATACCAGGAGGTCTCGTCTATCAGGGCGCGCTGGGCACAGATAATGCTGGGGACCTCCGGACGAGACACACATCGCCCCGGCGCTCTGAACGCATCTCCCAAGCTGGCTAACACAAGCACCTTGATTTACATGGCTCAAAACCAAGGAGGTACACAGACATGGATCTTGCGGAGTACCGTTTTTCTGAAGCCCACACCTGGGCCAAGCAGGAGGGCGACGAAGTACTCATCGGGCTCACCGATTTCGCCGTCAACGAACTGGGCGACATTATCTTCGTAGAGCTGCCGGATGTTGGCGTGGCGGTTACTGCCGACGGTGCACTGGGCACTGTTGAATCCGCCAAAGCCGTCGAAGACATAGTCGCTCCCCTCAGCGGCGAAGTAGTGCGCGTCAACGATGAGGTAATAGACGCCCCGGAGCTTCTCAACGAGGACCCCTACCAGGCCGGTTGGCTGGTCGCAGTGAAGGTAAAAGACACTCAAGAGCTTGATGAGTTACTCAACAATGACCAGTACGCGTCGTTGGTTGAAGAGACCGGCGAAGAGGACGAGGAAGAGGAAGAAGACCTCTTTGGCGACGGGGAATGACGCCCCACCGCGTCAATGCAGCAGGCCCGGATGACGCTGGCCATCGAGGCCGCCTGGCGGACACACGCAGCAGATGGCGCCTGTTGGTTACCGGCCCTGCTGACGGGGCCTATAACATGGCCCTTGACGAAGCCTTGTTGCACGGTGCCATTGCCGGCGGGCAGCCGGTGCTCCGAATCTACGCATGGCAGCCGCCGGCAGTATCTCTCGGTTATTTTCAACAACTCGATGAGTCCATAGACCGCGCTGAAATCACCAGGCGCGGTTTTGGCTTGGTGCGAAGGCCGACTGGCGGACGCGCCATATTGCACAAGGACGAAGTTACCTACTCAGTCGCCGCGCGCCATCAGGACATCACTGGCGGAAGCAGCCTCATGGGTTCCTACCGCACCATCTCGCGCGCCATTGAAGCGGGACTGCAGATCCTGGGCGTCGCCGCCGAGCTGGCCGAACGCTCCGGCTACGCCAGACCGCAGAACAAGCACAGCCTGCCGACGGTATGCTTCGCGCAGCCCGCGAAGGTTGACATGCTCGTCGGCAGCCGCAAGATAGTCGGCAGTGCGCAGACTCGTCGCGCCGGAGCGCTCCTGCAGCATGGCTCAATACCAATGAGCATTGACCCACCGGAGCACTTGGCCGTCATGCCCGGTGGGTTGAAGACCGAGGCAGAGCCGGAGGCTGGCGGAGCGCAGTTGGGTGAGCTGGCCTGTGGAATCGCCGACATCCTGGGCCGCACGCCGAGCTTTGACGAGACGGCGCAGGCGCTGGCGGCCGGCTTTGCTGAGGCGCTGGCGATACAGCTCACGCCCGGGAAGGTCTCAGAGGTCGAAGAGGAGACTGCCCGGCAGTTGATGGCAGAGAGGTATGCCAACGCTGCCTGGACTGCCAAACCCGGCAGCCGCAAGCTAGTAGCTGAAACCTGACTACTCACTTGGTGTAAGGGGACTGTCCCTTCAGGGACTGTCCCCGCCCAGTCGCCCCCGTGCGCCCACCCCTTCCACTCAAACCACCGGCAGGTCCAGTACCGTCAACAGTCCCGCCGCCGCTTTCTTGGTCTGGCCGATGATATTTGCGGTACAGCCAGCCGTCGCGCTGTCGCCGTGGATGCCGCCCTCGATGCGCACCAGCAACGGCGGCACTCCGTCAATGCGGACCTCGTCGTATTCCTCCGGCTCGCCGAGGCGCATGCGCAGATGCAGCTCGATAGACGTATCCGGCGTGGGGGAGAGCTTGATGCTCTCTTCTGCCCCCAGCACCTGACCCGGCTCGACGGAGACGTAGTCTGATGCGATCGCCTCTTCGGCCACAACCGGCTCCAGGCTGTGCTCGATCCGGTCCATATCAATCGGCCAGCCGAGTCCCCGCGCGATGAGTGCTGCCGATTCCAGCAGCCCCACGTGTCCGATCTTACCCTCGGCTTTTCGCGCCTCGAATTCTTCTACCTCGATGCCGGCGCCGAGCTTGAGTTGCAACTGCTCACGCCGCCGCATCGTGTTGACAACACGGGCACAGCGCACATGCGTAACCTCCACGCATGGTCGGGTCATTATCACAGGCAGCAGGTCGAGGACGAAGCCGGGGTTCACGCCGGTGCCGACGACGGTTACTCCGGCCTCAGATGCGGCCCCATTCAACTCCGCGTAGGCTTGTGGATTCTGCAATTCGGGATACGCCAGCTCTTCGGCGGTTGAGACGACGTCAATGCCGTGTGCGATGAGCTTCTCCAGGTCCGCGCGAATAGCCACCAGGGAGGAGGCGGTGCACAGGACGGCGACATCCCACTTGCCGGCCTCGAGCGCCGCGTCGAGAGACCCATAGACTATGGCGTCCTCCGTGACTCCGGGCACCAATTCGGCCAGCGGCTTACCGGCAATGTCCGCGTTGATGTCCACCGCGCCGGCGGGCGTGGCGGTATTGCGTGACAGGCAGGCTTTGATGACTTCCTGCCCGATGGTACTGACACCGATATGTAGGCTCTTGAGCATGGGCCTTCCTCTTTCTTTTCAGCACGCCGCTCACTGTACGGCGGCACTGCAATTGCAGTTGACTTACAGGGGTTGTTGGGCTACTATTATAGCCACAATTCGGGTTGCCGGGTAGTCTAGGGGTAAGACGACTGACTCTGGATCAGTAGATCGCAGGTTCGAATCCTGCCCCGGCAGCCAAGCAGTCATCAGGCGGGCGACATCTGTCGCCGGCCTTTTTGTGTGTCCCCGGAATTCGGGCGCATGCCATGCGCCCCTACCACAGCGCCGAAGGGCAGCCCGAGTCCTTTGCCGTTGCCTTGCTCCCCTCTCCCCGTGTCGGGAGAGCGGGTACCCACTCCAAAGGAGTGGGTGCGGGGTGAGGGTGCCGTTGGCAGGCCCCGGCATCCCACCAAATACTATCGCGTAGGTCGGGCTTCCAGCCCGACAATCCGGTTCATCAACGGCTATTGATACCGTCGCATATGAGGGCCGATTCGGGTTTGCAAGTGCCTCTTATCGTAGCACCCTCGGCCGCCTTTCACAACCATATTGGCAGGTTGCACTGAGCCTCGCCAAGTCGGCTAGATGCTTCCCCAGCAAAAAAAAGGTTGATTTCTTGCGAAATTGGATAAAATACTATTGACAGTAGTAGATAGCAACTATATAATGCAGTATGACACGACGTAGTAGAAAGAATTCGGGGCCCGGTCAAACGCACAAGACGGTGCTGAGGCCCCAGGCGAAGACGACAGGGGAGAGTTAGATGCACACCAGGCACGCGCTATTTGGACTGATCGCAGTCTTGTTCATCGGCTTATTGGCGAGTTGCGGGTGGGCTGATGGGACGCGGATGTGGTATCGCGGCTATTTTGAGGGGCCGGTGGATGTGCGCAACCGCCCGCAGCCGGGCTACTACTATCGCCCCTCGCCCGACACTACCATGCCGCTTTTCGAGCAGAGCTACAGCTATCTGAGGGGCCGGTGGATGTGCGCAACCGCCCGCAGCCGGGCTACTACTATCGCCCCTCGCCCGACACTACCATGCCGCTTTTCGAGCAGAGCTACAGCTATCCGCTGATATGCCCCCATTGTGGCGCGTACTACTATCCCGGCAAAAGGTGCTGCCCGTACTGTGATGCAAATCTGCCCGGCAGGCGGCAGGGAGTTGATGCCAAGACGGTTTACTCTCCGTATCCGATGCCGGGACAGTACTACTACAAGGAGCAGCCGCACTACCGATCTCTGACTGCGACCCGCAATCTCGGTCCCAGGATCATAAGATACAAGCACCCGTGGGATTGACGTATCATGATGGCAGTACTGGCGAATACGCTCGCCTTAGAATACTACAATGCCGTAGAGACACAAAGGAGGTGTTGGCGATGTTGAGCAGAACTGCGTACTTGCCGTGGGTTGGGC
>JALGTY010000319.1 GCA_029821145.1 Candidatus Zipacnadia bacterium | reverse complement strand
CCCATCCGCGCCGTCGTACCCCGATCAGGGCGACAATAACGCACAAGCCGATGGCACTGAGCAGTCCGACGGCGTTACTGGCTATATGCACATGTTCGCCTGAAAGTAGCGTGACAGCGGCTTGAGCGTGGATTTCAACCCCGCTCATTGGCCCCAGAGGTGTCTGCAACTGGTCCTCCATTTGGTGCCACTGCCCGATGAAGACAATCCGGTCCTTGATGCGGTCGGCTGCGACGTTGCCAGCGTAAACGTCTTCAAAACGCACGTAGGGGACGATTCCGCTGGGCCCCGCCCATACAATCGTTCTGCTCTCTGCGCCGGCTGCGTCAATATCCAATTCCCCGCCGGTTGCCACCTCCACTGCCGCCAGGCACAGGGCCTGATAGACCGTCCCTGCATCTTCGTCGCTTTGCCACAGTTTAACCCAGCGCACTACATTATCGGGCCGGAAAAGCAGCGGGGAAGCCACTCTTACTGCGGCCTGCGCAACCGCCGCGGTGGGAAGCTGGAATTCATAGACCTCCTGCTTTCCGCCTTCAACTCTGGCTATGGCGTCGGCCACAACGACCACATTGCCGGCTGTTGCGATCGCCGCCGCAAGCAAACGGTCTGAGCCGGCGTCTGCGTCGGCATCGCCAAAGTACACATCAAGTGCAATAACTCTTGCGCCGGCCGCCTTCAACTTACTGATAACGGGGGCATAGACAGAACGGTCTAGAGCCGTGGGGCCCCACGTTGGCAGGGCGTCGAAGGTAGATTCTTCGATGCCGACGATCAGCAAATCATCTTCGGCCCTGGCGGGGGTGATTGTGCGCAGGCGTCGGTCTATCAGATTCAGTTCAACGGTCTGCAGCATCGGCAGCCACGCTGCTGCTACAGAGCATAGCACCGCCAGCGCCAGTGCGATACTGACGGCGGCCCGGCGGCTCAGTTGTGAGGGCCCGCTCGCGATCCTGGATCACCTCACCAGGCTTTCTACTTTTGCGGCTTGCGCCAAGCGGGTCCCAATCGCCCGCCTGGTGGCTCATGTCCCACTGCTGCCCGGCCCGGTCGCTGGGGCCGGGCTTGTGGCTGGGGCCTCTGCTGACCGGGTATCGGCTTCAGTTTCGCGCGTACGACCCGACCGGACAGATGCACTTCCTGTATTGCCTCAGACTGTCTCAGCACAGCGGCCAACTTCGCCGGCTCGATATCTCCGGCAACAGCCAGGGCGAGTGTTCCACCGACTGCACGCAAGGGTGTCACGCGAACAACGCCATCCAATCGCGATACCATCGCCCGCAGCAAGAAGATCTGAGTGCGGTTGCTGAGGCCACTAATCTCAACCCGCACAGCGCCTTGCCGCTCCTCCATTATCTCTCGCATTATCGCAGGTGCCAGCTCCTCAGCCAGCCGCGTCCCAAGCGCATTGAATGCGGACAATACGGCTTCCCTTTCGCCCTCCCCATCCCCCCGCACAGACGAGGTTGCCTTCGCGATATGCCGGCGGCTGCCGGCGGGCACGAGGTAGGCGCCGCCGTGAGCCCGGGCGGAGAATTTGCCTCCATCTATCTGCCGTACTTGTCCCGCGACGGCCTTGCCCACCACAAAATAGTCATTGTCAGTTTTCTCGCGCCACTGTATCCAATCATTCTCGTCAAACGAAATATTGGCCAGGTCCTTTTGAGCTACCGACGCCCCGACAAAGCCCTGCCGGCGCAACGATTTCGCCAGCGCCAGCGAGGCAGCCAGGGCTGCCTTTTTACCCATTTCGTCCCCGTCGGTGAGAGCGACCATTATTCTGGGATTGCCCAGATGCCGCAGGATATCCCGCTGGCGGTTGTGCTGCACCCATGCTCGCTTGTCGTCTTCATCAAGGCTCATCTGACCCATCGCGATCTTGCGCCCTCTGGCGATCCTGGCGTACTGGGCGGGTGTGATCTTCGTGGTCTCGTTGCCGGCCTGTATCTCTACGCTCCCGTCATACACATAAGTGGAAGAGCCGCCCTCTTCGTCCACCTCGCAGCGGAAGACGGTCCCCTTCACCGAAGCGACAGCACTCGGCATCCGCACCTCAAATCCACCCCCGCCTGAGAGTGCCTTTTCGATGGTCACCCACACACCACCGAGCAGCGCCTGGAAGCTCGTCGTGCCACCTTCCTGCAGGTGCGTAATAAGCAGGTGAGAGCTTTCATCAAGCCGTACATATCCGCCCGCGCCCAGACTGAGTTCGGCCCGTGCATCGGCGCCGGTCTTGATGGCATCACCAGATTTCAGTGCCTCGTTAAGTTTAGCCGCTTTGTATCCGCCGGTGCCATGGCGCACCTGCACGTCTCCGTACATGAACGTCAGGACCGCTTGCCTGGCACCCACCTGTCCCCTATCACCGGCGGACAGTACCGCCATCACACCCACAATTGCCAATATCAAGACGCCTCTGGTCACATAACCTCTCATAGCCACTCACCCGATGCTTCAGTGGTTTGCCCACGGTCCGCTGCAGATTTCTTTGCTTGACTTATAGGCAAGGACGCCTCACGCCCTGAGCATGTTCCGCAAGTTTCGCTCAAGCACGGCTCCGGCCTTGTCATGGCCGGGGTGCCGCGCCAATTCGCCTGATTATATCCAACGCCTCTGTTTCCAGCTCTGCCGCCTCCTGCAGCAGTTCTGCCCACTCGTCCCGCACCTGTGCATCCCGCAGAACATCTGTAACGATAGGCTCGAACAGGCCGGGCTGCCGCGACTCCAGCACGCCTATGACCTGGTCGTAAAGGTCGGCCGCCTGCACCAGTTCCTCGGCCACCAACTGCCCCAGACTATCTGCAACGGTCCGCAGAAAATCCGCAGCGGCATACCGCGCATCAAGCAGTACCTCGGTGAGCCATTCGTGTCGCATTATCATCTCATCGCCCGCCGGACCCTCCGGGAATAGTCCGCCGCGCCGCATCAACTCAGCCCATTTGTCATAGGCGCTCACCGGGTCTTTCTCGGACAATCGCAATTTCCCGGCCGCGGCTATCGCCGCATCGCGAGCCGCTGACATATTCGCATCTCCCGTCTTGCCACCGACCTGAACCAGCATCCGACAACTGGCCTCACCTGCGACCAGCACCGGAGCAGCAAGAAACTCGTATCCCCACCACTTTTTCCCATCAGCGTCCTGCCCACAGATCAGCGACCAATCGCCACCACCTTCGCCCCAGCCCAGCGCCGGCAGAGGGCGACCGGCTCCCAGTTCCTCGGCGATTATCTCCGGCTGTGGCATCTGCTCACGAACTCGCGCCTCGCCAAATCCCAACTCCGCCAGCACCGAGCCTAGCCGCTCCCACCGGCTTTCCACGATCTCCCCAACGGAGAAATCTTCATCCACTCGCAACAAGAAAGCCGCATTGAGCAATCCCATCAGTTCCGCGTAGGAAACCGACAGCGAGGCGGCCTGCAGAGCCGACTGCAAGCATACAGCCAGCCCGCACAGTCCGCTGCTACGGCGCGGCGGCGTGATGCTCTCTGGCTCTATCAGTAGCCGGCCGGGTTCATCCCTCGGCGTATCAAACAAACGCTTGGGCGGCATGGCCTACAACTCCAGCTCCTCAGCGATTCCCTGCATGGCCTCGAGGACGACCTCTATCAGGTCCTCGAGGCTCCCGCCAAGCTCCTCTGCACCTCGCCTGATAATGTCTCTGTCAATGGAGGCGGCGAAGCCCTTACTCTTGAACTTCTTCTTGACCGAGCTGACTTTCACGCTTTGGAGTTTCTTGTCGGGCCGCACCAGGGCAGTGGCAACGATCAGGCCGGTCAGTTCGTCAACAGCATAGATGCTCTTCTTCAAGTTGGTATCGCG
>JALGTY010000025.1 GCA_029821145.1 Candidatus Zipacnadia bacterium | reverse complement strand
GCCGCCTCCGATGGCAACGGCACCTTTCCCAGACAGGTGATGCCGACGTCGTAGTCGTAAAGCTGCCCTGCGGTGGTGTCATTGTCGGCGTTGATGCTGAAGCGGGCCGAGCGCAGAAGAGTGTCGCTTGCCGTTAGGCGCACAGTTTCTTCGGGCAGACCGTCGCCGTCCGGGTCGTAGAAACAGAACGGCGACTCGAAGTGGGCAACCCAGCGCTTCTGAGCACTATCGCGCTTAAACATCGCGAAATGGCCGTCGCCGGCAAAATCGCACTGCCACTGGCACGCGCCCTGCCAGTAGCCGTAGTTGTGCAGGTACCACAGGCTCAGCGGGCCGGTATCGAGATCGCGGATTACCACCATGAACGGCCGGTTGCCCCAGGCGCTTCCGTAAAGGTAGGTCTGCACCATCGTGTCGGCCACGCCGTCGCCGTCGGTGTCCGAATAATCAATTGAACGGTCCAGCAAGCCGTCGGCATTCAAGTCCACGGCCAGACAGTCATTGACCATATCAGGCTCCGTGTCAGCCTCCGTCATGTTGCCGTCATCATCAATAGCCACCACGATCGCGCCCTTATCGCGGTAGAGCAGGGCCTGGGTACCGCCGAGCAATTCGCGATGAATGGGCTGGTTGTCGGGAGCGGACTTCAGTTGGCCCAGAAGGGCTGGGTCCTGTAATGCAAGATTAGCGGGCCCAACTCCCAGCAGAGCGACCTCTGCCGTTCGCCTTTGGGCGCGGGCGTGCTGCCATAGCTGACCAAGCGGGCCAGTAGTCCTCTCACCGAGGTCAAAGGCGCCGACTTCGACCAGGTGGTAGCTGGCAGACAACAGCGAAGTGGCTGTGAAATCTATCCGCACGTACCTGGCCTCAACCGGAGTGAATTGGTGCATGCGCCAGTCCGAGACCGGCGTGTCGGACATGTCGGCCACCTGCTGCCATTGCTCACCATCGGCGGAGACGCTCACAATGTAGCAGAAGGTGCGCAGCGATGTGTCCAGCAAGATCACCTCCACGGTATCAATGACGGCGGGGCGAGCGAATGTGATGATGGTCGGAACATCCAGATCAGCCCAGGCATAACCGTGATGCCGACCATAATCCACTACCTCGCCATCAATAGCGCAGTTTGGTTGACCCCGGCTGCCGGAGGCGTTTTGCGGTCCTGTGATGGTCGCTCCGTTGGCGGCTGCGGCATAGTTTTCCGGCGGCTGGCAAGCGCCAAGGGTGCCGCTGATCATCAGGACGATGGTCAGGAGCACAGCACACAATAGCTTGGAGAGTAAGCTGCACATGTACTTTTTCACCGCGAAATACGGCTTGCCGTGTTGATTGAGATTACTTCGTATAGACATGCACTCGCGCACAGTATATTATACCCCGTGGAGTGCAAAGACCCCAGAACAAATACCCCAAAACCGAGGAGCTAATCAGGCAGTATCCACACATTCGCGAGTTCAAGGAGATCTGAGGGGCAAGTAGGATTCCGACAGCGGGGCGCGAATATATGATCTGTATGTCGCCTTTGGCCCTGCTATCAGTTCAATGTTGGCATTTGCAGGTAGCGATCATTACACAGGAGGTCTGAAATGGAATACGAAATCAGAGGCACAGTAATGCAGTCGGTGGAAGTGAAGCTACAGGCCGGTGAGACGATATATACCGAATCCGGCGGGATGGCGTGGATGAGCGATGGTATCGGCATGGATACCAACATGAAGGGCGGGCTGCTGAGCGGCCTGAAGCGGATGATGAGTGGCGAGTCGCTGTTTCTGACCGACTACACGTGCAACGCGGCCACCGGCTTTATCGTGTTCGCTCCGGAAGTGCCAGGGAAGATCATTCCGCTGGAGCTGAAGGACGGGGAGAGCGTGATCCTGCAGCGCGATGCCTTCATGTGCGCCGAGAGCACAGTGACCCTGGAGATGCACATGCACAAGCGGCTGGGCGCAGCATTGTTCGGCGGCGAGGGCCTATTTCTGCAGAAGGTCACAGGCCCCGGTCTGGTTTTCTGCGAGATTGACGGGGAGGTTGTGCAGTACGATCTGCAGGCCGGCCAGACCCTGAAAGTGGACCCCGGACATGTGGCAATGTTCGACCCAAGCGTGAATTTTGACATCAGCACCGTGCCGGGGATCAAGAATATGTTCCTGGGCGGCGAGGGGATCTTCCTGGCGACCCTGTCCGGTCCGGGCCGCCTGTGGCTGCAGAGCATGCCATTGCCTAATCTGGCGCAACGCATCATACCGTTCCTGCCCAAGTCGAGAGACTAGCTGTAAGAAAAGGAGAATTGCTTTGAAAGCCGGGATATGCAGTATCATCTGGAAAGAGCGTATGGACATATTCGATGTGGTAGCGACGGCCGCAAGAGTAGGGGCCGAAGGCATCGAGGTCTGGGGCCAGCCGCCACACATACCCGATGCCGCAGACCTGGACCATGTAGCAGAGATTCGTGAAGCTATGGAGGCCAACGGCCTGGCTGCGCCGCAGTACGGATCCTATGCGTCCGCAGGCAAGGCAGGCTTCATTGCCGACATGAAGCAGGCGCTGGCCATAACAGAGAAGCTGGGCTCGCCGGCATGCCGCACGTGGGCCGGACCCGGCAATTCCGAAGACCTGGACGCCGAGCAATGGGCGGCGACGGTGGCAGACCTCAAAGAGGCCTGCGCAATGGCCGCTGACATGAGCTTGCTCATAACTCTGGAGCGGCACGGTGGGACGGCAACCAACACTGTATGGGGCTGCCAGCGGGTGATTGACGAGGTTGACAGCCCAGCGCTGAAGATCAATTACCAGGTCGCCGATACCTACACGAACATAATCGCCGAGGAGATACGAATCCTTAGCCCGCATATACTCAACTGCCATGCTACCAACTCGCGACAGACCACAGAGGCGCGCACCATGACCAGGTTGGCAGATGGCGACATTGACTGGGCTATCCTCATAGGAAATCTGAAGGCTGCCGGCAATGACGGCTTCGTCGAGGTGGAGTTTGTACGCCGAGGCAATGAGGAGATATCGTTGGAGGAGACCGAAAGCGAACTGGCCGCCGACATAGCATTCCTGAAGGAGTGTATGGGGTGATATCGGGTGCTGGCGCGTCTGCGGTTTGATCTCGGCTACTCAACGTCGGTCTCTGCCACACACAGCAGGTTCTTCAGGCCGCGAATGTAAAGCCGGTCGCCGATGAAAACCGGACTGGAACGGAATTGCTCCAGCTTATTGCGGGCCACTTCCTGGTACGTTCTGCCGGGCTTGAGGACTACGGTGGTGCCGTTGTCGCTGCTGATAAACAAGAGGCCGCTCGCGAGGGTCACACTCGGATAGCAAGTGCCCTTACCCAGCTTCAGCATCTGCTCGTAAATCACTTCTCCGGTTGCGGCGTCAATGACGCTGAAGAAGCCGGCTCGGGTACATGCATATATTAGCCCCTCGTGGATCACCGGGGAAGCATAGTAGCGGTCTTTGCGGGGCTGAGTTGTCCAGAGCGTCTCCAGTGCCAGGCCCGCTTCGTCCACGGTCTCGGGCAGCCTGATCGCCTTGCCGCCATGCTCAATAAAATAGACCACGTCATTCTCGATGACGGGCGCACAGAATGTCAACTTGGACACCGATTTGGCAAGGACACTGCCGTCCTCGACCGCGATGATATCGCCCTGGGTTGTTATCACCACGTCTGTGTCACCGATACGTGTCACCGCCGGTGTGCCCCAGCCCGCCTTGGACTTAGTCTGCCAGAGCGTTTCACCGGTCGCCTTGTCAATGGCCGTAAGGTTGAGCAGATGAACCAGCAACTTGTCCCCTACGATGAGCGGTGATGCGGAGTGCCCATAGCCGATGGTCGGCTTTTCCACAACTCTGCCCCACAGCCTATTGCCCTCCAGATCGTAGCAAGCCACCATTCCGGTCCCGAATACAACATAGACGCTCTCGCCATCGCTGACCGGAGTGGCAGACGAGAAGCCGTTGACCGAGTGCACGGCCGGCAGGCTGTACCAGGCCTGGTTGTAAGGCTGCAGCTCTTTGACCAGGGCGACCAGCTTCTTCCGGGCTTCGCCGACTTTGGTTTTCAGCCCAGCGTCATCCGGGCTGTCCTGCAAATCCTTTTTCGCCTGTTTCAGTTTCGCACCGGCTCTGCCGATTTGCTTGCGAAGTTCGGTGGCCCGCTGGTGCTGCTGCTGCATGTCAGGCACTTCGGCCGCCTCGGGCAGGTCCTCCATGTTGTTGGTCCGCTGCCAGAGGATTTTCCCGTCAGGCAGATTTACACAGACAAGGGTGGAGGGTTCGGCGCACACAAACAGCCGATCATCCACGATGACAGGAGTGCTGTTGCTGAAACCGGGCATGGGTGTTGTCCAGATCACGTTCTTGTCTGGCGACCATTCGATAACAGGAGTGGTATCGGGGTATTTGCCCGTGCCGTCGGTTCGCCAGCCGACAGCGTTCTCACTCTGCGCGGATGCTGTCAGCAAGCAGCCCACTATGAGGCCCAGTGAGGCGAGAATCACCAGCAGTTGCTGCGTATGCTCAGTCACACGGGTGGCGATCATATTTCCTCCATCGTTCTTGCGGCGAGGCGTACGTGACGTCGCTCTTGCTCGCAATTATATAACGCTCCTAAGGCGCGGCCCAGTGCCTCCACGGTCCAGATCACCGGGTACAGCTCTTCGGTCCATGTACCGTCCTCGACGCGGCCTACCAGGTAAGAAACACCTTTCGTCAGCGACCCCTGCATCTCCTGCAGCCACTTTGCGCTGTCAATAACCTGCGCCAATCTCCTCTCCTCCACCTCCTACCACCATCTGCTATCATACAAGGGGCCGGCTGAGCGAAGCGAAACCGGCCCGTATGCCATTGCAGGTTGCGCGGCACGCTACAAGGTCGCGGGCCGGTCTCAGGTGTGTTCGGCTCTGCCGAACACACCTTCGGCAGGTCCCTCCGAACGACGATGTCAACAACAGACCGCAGGCGCACGCCGTGTCACCCACACCTTTGGTGTGGGTACCCGACAATACCGCCAATGGCTAGCAGCGGCCTAACACTGTGGACGGGCTTCTTTCCCACTTACCGACAATCTTTACATGCACCCGACAAACGCCAGGGGCTTGACAGTGTGCCACACATTTCATAGCATAGTTCGAGCTACGTTCGTTCGAATTCAGGCGCAGCTATCATATTGGTCTGTCTGCAACAAGCTGCCCGGCATTGCGAGGTATATATGGAGAACCCCTCAGAGTCGTCGAATGGTCGTACGACCGTCTCCGCAGGTTCCGGTAGGAGCAAGCGCGGGAGTGTTGCGCGTTCACTGCTGGTGATAGGGATGCCGGCGCTCGTTGCGACAATTGGCATCGCGGCTGTGGTACTATGGCTGAGAGCCGAACCGCAGGTGAGCGATATTGAGCCGCGTCTGCCCGAGAGCGTACGTGCGCCCGCCATGCCCACAACGCCGGCGCAACCGACTACTGGGGCCCGCACTACGGGTACAAACCGCCCTGACAGATCTGCGACGACCAGCCCCGGCACTGCCGCGTCCGTTGGCGCAGCGGTTCCGACTCTTCCGGGTGCCTGGCCGCGTTTCCGGGGCCCCAACCTCGACGCCATCAGCACGGAGCGCGTCTCGTTAGCCAACAGTTGGGGCGCTGGTCAACCCAGGAAGCTGTGGTCCATCCAGCTCGGCGAGGGTTACGCAGCACCCGCGGTGCTCAATAGCCGGGTCTATCTGCTCGACTATGACCAGGCAAACCGGGCCGATAAGTTACTGTGCCTCGCTCTGGCCGACGGCAGCGAAATCTGGTCGCAATCGTACTCAGTTGAGGTAAAGCGCAACCACGGGATGTCTCGCACGGTGCCGGCCGTGACGGACAAGTATGTGGTCAGCCTGGGGCCGAAGTGTCATGTGATGTGCTGCGATGCGGCCACGGGGAGCGTCCGATGGAAGATTGACCTGGTCGGGCAGTACGGAACCAAGGTGCCAGCATGGTACGCCGGTCAATGCCCGCTGATTGACGGCAGTAGCCTCATCCTGGCCCCCGGCGGGACGGCGCTAATGATTGCGGTCGGCCTTGCCACCGGCGAGGAAATCTGGAGAACTCCCAACCCGCACGGCTGGCAGATGACTCATTCGTCAATTATGCCGATGACCTTCGCCGGCAAGAAGATGTATGTCTATCCGGCAAGTGGCGGGGTGGTGGGGGTGTCGGCCAAGGACGGTTCGATACTGTGGGAGACGACCGACTGGCGTGTCAGCACCGCCAACTGCCCCAGCCCGCTTCCCATCGGCGACGGACGCATCTTCTTGTGCGGCGGCTACGGCGCGGGCGCTATGATGCTGCGTCTCAAGAGCGCCGGCGGCAAGATCACGCCGTCAGTAGTATATCGCCTCAAGCCGCAGGTTTTCGGCTCGCACCAGCACACGCCAATACTGTACAATAACCACATCTACGGCGTTATACCGAGTAAAGAACTCTCCTGCATTGACCTGAACGGTAAGACGATCTGGAAAAGCGGCAGCACTAAACGGTTCGGCATCAATCCGTACATGATTGCCGACGGGAAGATCTACGTGATGAGCGACGCCGGTGAACTGGTGATGGCACAAGCCAGCCCGGCCGGTTACAAGGAGCTCGGCAGGGCGAAGGTACTCGGCGGCAAAGAGCCGTGGGGGCCACTGGCCCTCGCCGGCGGACGGCTGTTGGCCCGCGACCTGACCAGCATGGTCTGTCTGGATGTGACGGCTAACTGAGATGAACCGCCAGTTGGGGCCCGCATCGCGCAGTATTAACATCAGCTCGGCCGCAAAGGCTGGTCTGGTTGTCGTCGCGATAATGGTGGCGGCCAGCAGCGGATGCAATGAACTGAGCCGCTCAGACATTCGCTCCGAGACAGCAGATGCGCTACAGACACAAGATGACGACATGCGCTCGCTGCGAGAAGTTGACCCAAAGCTGATCAACTACGAGCAGATTGACGTAATCGAGACGGGTTTCGAGCGGGCGACGGGAATCCTGCTCGAACCGGGTTCAGAGCCGTCGCTGTGGGTAGTTGGCGACCAGGCGGTTCGAGTGTTCGACAGTGATGGCTTCTGTGGATTCCAGAGAGAGCTTTCCGGAGCGCCCACTTGCCTGGCCGCCGGCGAGGACCTGAATATCTATGTAGGCTTTCGTGACCATGTACAAGTCTATGGCTACGCGCACTTTGACTTGCTGGCGAGATGGGAATCGCTGGGCCCGGACGCCTACATCACCAGCCTGACGGCGCACGCAGATGATCTGTTTGTCGCAGATGCGGGCGGCCGCGTTGTGTTGCGCTATAATAAGTCTGGCGAGTTGCTGGGCAAGATCGGCCAGAAGGATGAGAGTAAAGGCATCCCGGGGCTTGTGGTGCCCAGCCCACACCTCGACGTAGCTGTAAGCAAAGATGGAATGGTGCTGGTTACCAATCCGGGACGGCGACGTGTAGAAATCTACAACAAAGACGGCGAACTGCAATCGCACTGGGGTAAGGCGTCTCAGGAGATAGACGGTTTCTGCGGCTGCTGCAACCCCACGGACATCGCCGTTTTGCCGGATGGGAGAGTGGTAACGGCGGAGAAGGGCCTGCCACGGGTCAAAGTCTATAGCTCTGACGGGAAGTTCGAGTGCGTAGTTGCCACTCCGGATGACTTCTCAGCCAAGGCGGTCGGACTGGACCTGGCTGTCAGCGATGATGGCCGGGTGTTTGTGCTCGACCCGGCTGCCGGCACTGTCAAGATCTTTGCCAGAAAGCAATAGAGCCAAGCAGGAGAATGAATTGATCTCTGAAGAAGACCGGAAAATGACCAGGCGCGAGTTCCTGTGCGAAATAGGCAGGTACGGGCTGGCGGTGCTGCTCGGCGGCGGCATCGGCGTCCTGCTCGACCGCGATAGGGAAAAGTGCATCAACCAGGGCATTTGCCGTGGCTGCGCCACCTTTGACACCTGCCACCTGCCCCAGGCCATGTCGGCCAAAGAGGCAATTTCGAGGAAGCAAAAATAATGTCCGACGAGCCCCGGAAGATGACCAGACGCGAGTTCCTGACGGAGTGGGTGCGGGGCGCCGGGCTGCTGGCTATAGGCGGGCTGCTCGGCGGACTATTCTCTCGTGGCCGCGATCAGTCAACTGTCTGGCAAATAGATCCGGACAAATGCACACAGTGCGGGGAGTGCGCGACAGCATGCGTGCTGAACCCCTCAGCGGTCAAGTGTGTGCACGAATATGCCATGTGCGGCTACTGTGAGCTGTGCTTCGGATATTTTACGGACCAGCGCGCCGACGACACCGAGGCCGCCGAGAACCAGCGCTGCCCCACTAACGCCATTCGCCGCAGCTTCGTAGAAGACCCCTACTACCAGTACGTTATAGACGAGTCCAAGTGCATCGGCTGCGGCGTCTGTGTGAAGGGGTGCGAGACGTTCGGCAACGGATCGCTGATTCTGCAGATCCGTCACGACCGGTGCATCAACTGCAACCAGTGCGCGATCGCCAACGTGTGTCCGTCCGACGCCATAGTCCGTGTCCCGACCGACAAGCCATACCTGCTGCGGACCAAAGACTAGGAGCCTTATGCCAAGGATTGCTTGCGTGGTGCTGCTGTTGCTCTGTTTGTGCGTGGCGGCGTTCGCGATCGAGAACTTCCCGCTGCCGGAGTTTTCTCAAGGATACCAGTTTCCACAGATTACAACACCGCAGCCCAGTGAGCAGCTTGTTTCATACATAGACATCGGGGTGCTTTTTGCGGCCCTGGCCCTGGCGGCGTACCTGGTACTGAAAAAGCGCTCCAGACGTGACCTGGTAGTGCTAGTAATATTCTCGCTGCTTTACTTTGGCTTCTACCGCCACGGCTGCATCTGTTCCATCGGTGCCATTCAGAACGTGGCGCTAGCGCTTTGGAACGACAATTACGTTCTACCCGTTACGGCAGGGGCGTTCTTTCTGCTGCCCTTGTTGTTCGCGCTTTTCTTCGGGCGGGTCTTCTGTGCCGCGGTGTGTCCGCTGGGGGCCGCGCAGGAAATCGTGCTGCTGCGGCCTGTAAAGGTGCCGGTGTGGCTGGACAACGCCCTGGGGACGGTCCCTTATCTCTACCTGGGCGTGGCAGTGCTTTTTGCCGCGACTGAAAGCGCCTTCATAATCTGCCAGTACGACCCGTTCGTACTGTTCTTCAGGATGGGCGGGAGCGTGGGAATGTTGATTTTCGGCGTGGCCGTGCTGCTTTTGGCCACGGTTGTCGGTCGCCCATACTGCCGATACCTGTGTCCTTACGGCGCTCTGCTGCGCTTGGTGTCGCCGTTTGCCAAGTGGCAGGTGAAGATCACCCCAGGGGAATGTCACATTTGCCATCTATGCGCCGACGCCTGCCCCTACGGGGCTATTAACCCGCCGACGCCGGAAGTCGGCACAGTGAGCCGGAAGGAAGGCAAGACTCGGCTTGCCGTGCTGCTGGCTCTGCTACCGGTGGTGGTGCTGGCGGGCGCGGGCCTGGTGCGCCTGGGCAGCCCGGTCCTGGCGCAGGTGCATGCCAAGGTGCGCCTGGCGGACCGTCTGTGGCTCGAAGAGCAGGGGCGGGTCGAGGGTCGAACCGATGCGACCGAAGCGTTCTTTATCCACGGACTGCCGAATATGGACGCGTACCGTGAGGCCGCTGCAATCAAAAAGAGGTTCGACACGGGCTCCTGGATACTGGGCGCGTGGATCGGGCTGGTGCTGGGGCTGAGAATGATCTCCATGTCCGTCCGGCGCCACCGGCAGGAATACCAGGCGGACCCGGCGACCTGCGTGGCCTGCGCCCGCTGTTATGCCTCATGCCCTGTCGAACATGCCAGAGTGCAAGCCCTGGCCGACGGACAAACACCTGTCCACGAGCACGCAGATTCAAGCATCGGTACGGAGGAGCCGCGATGACACAAGAGCCTGTCCCTGAGGCCGGCAACGGCAAATCCGACAGCCCATACTACCAGGCAGCGCTCACCACTGCCGTGGTCGCGTTCGTGTTTTGCCTGGTGGTTTTGGGGCTTCTGGTCGCGAACTTCATTCAGGCGCGGCGCGCTGACCCTACGGAACCGGCCCAGATAGAGATGCTGAAGGGCGAACTGGCCAAGCAACCCGAAAACGACCAGATAAGGAAGCAAATTCGCGACCTGGACGTGCAGATCCGCAATACCTACTTCAAGACACGGGCGCGTGCCATCCAGGGGATATACCTGCTGCTGGCGGGCCTGGCAGTATTGCTGGTGGCGCTGCATCTGGTGGGCCGGTATCGGGCCAAGGCTCCCACTCCCAGCCCCGAACGTGCCGGCACATCATGGGTAGAAGCCGCCCTGGGGAGGCGTTCCGTGGCGGTTTTGGGCCTGCTGATGGCGGGCTTCCTGATAACCATAGCGGTGCTTGCTCGCCACGACATCTCCTCCGAATACGTCAAGGCCGCACAGCAGGCTGCCTTCCTGGACACCGGTGAGAAGCCTCTTGATAGTACGCTGCCCACACCCGATGAAACTCGCGAAGCTGCGGCCCCGGAAGGCCAGCCGCCTGCTGCCGGACCTCCCGGCCCTCCTGGTCTTCCTGGTCTTCCCGGCCCACCCGGGCTGCCGGGGCCCCCTGGGCCTCCAGGCCCTCCGGGAGAGGCCGCACCGCCGGATAAGCCGGCCACGTCCCCCGACAAGCCAGAGCCATCTCAGACCGATGACCATCAGCCGCCCTCCGGGGTGGAGGTCGCGACCTCGGAAGGTCCGTACCCAACGGCAGAGGAGATCGCCAGGAACTGGCCGGTGTTTCGCGGCCCTGCCGCCGGTGCTCAGCCGGAGAAGCCGCCCGCGCCGGAGCTAGACCCGGAGGCGGACATGGCAGTGGTGGCAGACACCGACGAGTTCCCGACACAGTGGGACAGCGACACGGGAAAAGGTGTCCTGTGGAAAACAGCCATACCTCTGCCGGGAAACAACTCGCCGATATTCTGGGACGGGCGCGTATTTCTGAGCGGTGCCGACGAGAACCGGCGTGTGGTGTATTGCCTGGACGCCGCTACCGGCGAAATGGTCTGGAAACAGCAGGTGAAGATACAAGAAAGTGCGGCCGAGGAGCCGCCCGAGGTAGATGAGCAAACGGGGTTCGCGGCCCCGACTATGGCCAGCGACGGGCAGCGGGTCTTTGCGATGTTTGCCAACGGCGACATCGCCGCCTTCGACTTCGAGGGCAAGCCGGTGTGGGCCAAGGCCCTCGGCACTCCGGACAATGTATATGGACACGCATCTTCCTTGGCCACATATCGCAATATTGTCATCATACAGTTCGACCAGGGCTATGATCCTGAGGCGGGCCAATCGACTCTGCTGGCGCTGGACACGGCCACCGGCAAGACGGTGTGGCGCACCCAGCGGCCGGTTCCAAACTCCTGGGCCAGCCCTATCCTCATCAATACCGGGGAACGGGACGAGGTTATCACCTGCGCCGATCCCTTCGTCATTTCCTACGATCCCATCACGGGGAAGGAGCTGTGGCGAACAGAATGTCTCAGCAACGACATCGGCCCCACACCCACTTACGCCGGTGGACTGGTGTTCGCCTGCAACGACATAGCCGGCCTGTTTGCCATCCGGCCACCCCCACCAGGCGAAGGGGATGAAGGGGAAATAGTCTGGTCCGCTGATGAGAATATGCCGGACACGACCAGCCCGGCCAGCAACGGCGAACTCGTCTTTGTCGCCGCCAGCTACGGCTTCGTCACCTGCTATGACGCGAAGGACGGAGCCAAGGTCTGGGAGCAGGACCTGGAGACCTCGTTCACATCGTCTCCGACCATTGTGGGCGACCACGTCTATCTCGCTGACGAGGACGGGGTAACACACATTTTCGAGGCAGCACGCGAGTTCAAGGCAGTTGGCACGGGGAAGCTCAGCGAAGCGCTCTACGCAACGCCGGCTTTCGTCGGAGGGAAGATCTACATCCGCGGCGACAAGAATTTGTACTGTATAGGTAGCCAAGAAACCGAACATTGAGCGGTAGCGATGTCAACAGAATCAGTTAATAGCGAGACGGCACAAAGCGCGCAGCAGTCCGGGCATGAACCGCCTGTCGGCGATGCCAGCGCCGCTGAGCCGCAGGAGATAGACCTTGCCTGCGTTGACCAGATGGTGGAGGAAGTCGGGAGCGGGCCTGATGCCGTTATCCCCCTCCTGCAGGCCCTGCAGAAGCACTACCGCTACCTGCCCCAGGAGGCTCTCCACCGGGTGTGCGAGATCACCGAGATCAGCCCCGCAGCAATTGTGGGGGTCTCCACTTTCTATGCCAGGTTCCGACACAGTCCCGTGGGTCGGCACATGATCAGCATCTGCCACGGCACGGCATGTCACGTGAAAGGGGCCACTCACGTAAGTGACGCCCTGCGCCGCCACCTGGGACTGAGCGAAGAGGCCGATACCACCGATGACAGGCTTTTTACTCTGGAGCGCGTGGACTGCCTGGGCTGCTGCACATTGGCACCGGTGGTTCAGATAGACGGCGTCACCTACGGCCATCTGACTCCTGACGGTGTGCCTCGGATGCTGCAGGATTTCTTGGAGCTACAGAGGCGCGGGGTAGTGGACCAGCGGCCCGTGCAGGATGAGGCACCAACCGACGGCCTGGCGGAGATAAGAATCGGGGTGGGCTCCTGCTGCATCGCCGGGGGCAGCATGGACGTACTTGGCGAGTTGCAGAGAGCGCTCCGAGCAATCGGCGCGCCCGCGGCGGTCAAGCCGGTCGGGTGCGTGGGCATGTGTCACCAGACGCCACTGGTAGAGGTGCTGGTGCCCGGTGAACCCCCTGCGGTCTATGCGAAGGTCCAGCCTGCCGACGCGGAGGCGATCGTGCGTCGCCATTTTGAACCCAAAGGCTTTGTGCGCAAGATAAAATCGGTGATGAGCCAGGGCCTTGACCGTCTGCTGACTGACGAAGCCTGGGAGCCGGTTGATAGGTACGCTCTCGACGTGCGGGATGCGCCCGTTTGTGCCTTTCTCGGCCCGCAGGAACACCTGGCCACCGAGCTCTACGGTACCGCCGACCCGCTGAACCTGGACGACTATCTGGCTCACGACGGCTTTGAGGCCCTGCGCAAGTGCGTCACCGAACTGGCAGCGGATCAGGTAATCGAAGCTATCACCCACTCCGGTCTGCGCGGTCGCGGCGGAGCGGGTTTTCCGACCGGCCGCAAGTGGGAGCTCGTACGCCAGGCCCCCGGCGAGATGAAATATGTCATCTGCAATGGCGATGAGGGCGATCCGGGTGCCTTCATGGACCGTATGCTGCTGGAGTCGTACCCGTTCAGAGTCCTGGAGGGTCTGGCCATCGCGGCTCACGCAGTGGGGGCGCGCGAAGGTGTCCTCTACATCCGCGCCGAGTACGCCCTGGCCGTGCGCCGCGTCCGGGAAGCTATCCAGATCTGCGAGGAACAGAGCCTGCTCGGAGACAATATCTTCGGCAGTGATTTCAGTCTGCGCCTGGACATCATGGAGGGCGCCGGGGCCTTTGTCTGTGGCGAGGAGACCGGGCTGATAGCCTCGCTCGAGGGCCGCCGCGGGTCGCCCCGGCTGCGTCCGCCATACCCGGCCAACAGCGGTCTGTGGGGCCGGCCAACCTGCGTCAACAATGTCGAGACCCTGGCTCTGGTCCCGTGGATTATCCGGAATGGGCCCCAAGTCTTTGCCAGCCTGGGCTCCAAACACAGCAAGGGCACAAAGGTCTTCTCCCTGACGGGGAAAGTCAAGCGGGGCGGGCTGATAGAGGTCCCGATGGGCATAACGATCCGCGAGATCGTCAATGAAATCGGTGGCGGTGTCGCTGAGGGCCGGCGCTTTAAGGCGGTGCAGATCGGCGGGCCCTCCGGCGGCTGCATACCGGCGGACCTGGCCGACACGCCGGTGGACTACGAGGCGCTCACCGGGGCCGGCGCCATCATGGGGTCCGGCGGCCTGGTGGTCATGGACGACAGCGACTGCATGCTCGATGTCGCCCGCTACTTTTTGGAGTTCACCCAGCGCGAATCCTGCGGCAAGTGCACGCCCTGTCGCGTCGGTACTCGCAGGATGCTGGACATCATCGAAGGGCTCTGTACCGGCCGGGGCAAGGCGGGCGACCTGGAGAAACTTGAAGAGCTGGCGATGATGGTAAAGACGACCAGTCTCTGCGGCCTGGGGCAGAGCGCTCCCAACCCCGTGCTGACCACGTTGCGCTATTTCCGGGAAGAATACGAGGCGCACCTGGACGGCAAGTGCCCCGCAGGCAAATGTAAAGAGCTTATCACCTACCGAATCACCGACGAGTGCATCGGCTGCACCAGGTGCGCGCAGCACTGCCCGGCGGATGCCATCGCGCTCACGCCCTATCAGCAGCACGAGATTGACCCGGAGAAATGCATTCGCTGCGACACCTGCCGACAGGTTTGCCCCTCTGACGCGGTGGTAGTCGAGTAGGCAGGACCTGGGGCATGCAGCGGATTCTCGCGCAACAATATAGGTAAGTACTCACCTTGTGGCCTGCAAAGGAAATGCACATGCAAGGACGCCTGTCATCCAGGTTTCTCATGGACAGGCAGGGATGCCTGTCCTCCAGGTTTCTTAGAATGGCACGGCCCTTTTTGCTAGCCTTCCTGGACGACAGGCTTCCTAGCCTGTCGAGGCCTCTCCGAACAGCAACGGCATGGACAGGCAACCTTCGGCAAGCTCAGGTCAGGTGGATGCCTGTCCTCCAAGACAGACTATTGGGGGCGAGTCGCCGCCTGCTGCCTTGCCTGTCCGCTCTTCTAGCGCCCCAAGCTGAGCAGTTACCAATATAGGATATGCCGAAACTCACCATAGATGGCCGTGAAGTTGAAGTCGAAGTCGGCGCTACGATCCTCGACGCCGCGCATAAGCTTGGCATTGAGATTCCCACACTGTGTTTCAGGCAGAACTACCGGCCACAAGCCTCCTGCATGGTCTGTGTCGTGAGGGTCAATGGCTCCGATACGCTGGTGCCCTCATGCGCAACCAGGGCAGAAGACGGCATGGAGGTAGAAAGCGAAACCGAGCAAGTCAAAGCCGCTCGCCGCACCGCTCTGGAACTGCTGTTGGGAGACCATCTCGGCGACTGCGTGGGCCCGTGCCAGACCGTCTGCCCGGCGCACATGGACATCCCCACGATGATCCGGCTGATTGCCGAAGGCCGCACGGAAGAGGCGGTCGCCACCGTCAAACAGCGCATCCCAATACCAGCAGTGCTGGGCCGCATCTGCCCGGAGCTTTGCGAGAAGGGATGCCGTCGCGGAGACTTGGACAACCCTGTCGCTATCCGCCTGCTGAAGCGGTATGTGGGTGATTATGACATCGTCGCTGAGAAGCCCTATGTGCCCGAGTGCCAGCCACTGACGGGCAAGAAAGTGGCCATAATCGGGGCCGGTCCGGCGGGGCTTGCGGCAGCGTATTATCTGCTCCAGGCAGGCCACGCCTGTACGGTCTTTGACGACCGCGAACAGCCCGGGGGGATGCTGCGCTACGGTGTCCCCGAGGAGGCTCTCCCCCGCAAGGTGCTGGACGCCGAGATCCACAGCATCGTCCGACTTGGCGTTGAACTGCGGCCCGGCACACGGGTCGGCCGGGATATTGACATGGAGGACCTGTCCTGCGAATTCGACGCTGTGCTCGTAGCGGCTGGTGAAATGTCCGAGGAGACATCTGGTGGACTGGGCTTGCTCATGGCCGGCAAGAGCCTGCAAGCGGACCGGCGCACGCAGATGACCGCTACGCCCGGCGTATTCGTCGCAGGCTCTGCCCTATCCCCCTCCAGACACGCGGTCCGTGCTGTCAGCAGTGGCAGGGCCGCTGCCTGCGCTATCGGCCAGTACCTGGCCGGGGAGCCGATAAGTGGCACGGAGCGGCCTTATACCGTGCGCATGGGCCGCCTCAACGAGGAGGAAATGGCCACATTCTCGGCGGGGACGCCCGCCTATGACCGCCTGGTGCCGGCCGGCGGCGAGGAAATCGGCTTCTCAGACGAGGAGGCCCGCGCCGAGGCACAGCGCTGCCTGCATTGCGAATGTCCCGGTCTGCATGACTGCAAGCTGCGCAAGTGGGCCATGCTTTACCAGGCCAGTCCGACGCGCTACCGGGGTGAGCGCCGCACATTCCAGCGAGAAATTACCCACCCTGAACTCATCTACGAGCCTGGCAAGTGCATCGCGTGCGGTCTGTGCGTCCAGATCGCTGAAAGCGCGGGGGAGCGGCTTGGCTTGAGCTTCGTCGGCCGCGGTTTCGAAGTGGTCGTCGGTGTGCCTTTTGATGAGCCGCTGGCCGCCGGGCTGGAAAAGGCAGCCCGCGAATGTGCCGAGGCCTGTCCGACCGCCGCACTGACCCTGCGGGCCGCAAATGCTGACCAGGACACCGACGAAATCGAACCTGTCCAGCTTGAGCAGTCCGGTACTGTCGAGGAACCAACCGGCGACGGCAGTGGCGTGAACCGCTGACGGCATGCGGTCGTCCAAGGAGCTATGATGACGGGATCAGCAGACGCTCTCGTCCTTGAAGAACTTATCAAACGGTTCCCGGGCGACGATGGTACGGAACTCACCGTGCTCAGCGGTGTCTCTTGCACGATAGAACCTGCAGAGACAGTGGCTATAGTAGGTCCGTCGGGGTCCGGCAAGAGCACACTTCTCAACATCATCGGCGCGCTCGATAAGCCTACCTCCGGAGAAGTGCGTCTTGGCGACACCGATGTGACCGGCTTGCAGGGCAAAGCGCTGGCGTCTTTTCGGGCATCGCGTGTCGGCTTTGTCTTCCAGGATCATCACCTGCTCCCGCAGCTCACCGCCCTGGAAAATGTTCTGCTGCCTAATCTGGCGCGTGCTGGGGACGGTGAGGCCGAACAGCGGGCGGAAATGCTCCTTGAACGAATCGGGCTTGCGAACCGCCAGAACGCCTTCCCCGCCCAGTTGTCCGGAGGCGAGCGGCAGAGAGTTGCGCTGGCCCGAGCACTGATAAACGGCGCGAAGCTGCTGCTTTGTGATGAGCCGACCGGGAACCTGGATCGCCAGACGGGCGCTAGGGTCGTGTCCCTGCTGCTTCAACTGGCGAGCCAGCACGGCGTCACCGTGCTCACGGTTACCCACAACGTGGAGCAGGCGGCGCGCTTCAGCCGCTGCCTGCAATTACGTGACGGCAAGCTGTCGCCCATTACTGCTGCGCAGCTCAAAGGTGGCTTGCAGTGAGCCTCGGCAGATTGGTCATGCGCAGCCTGGCCTACTACTGGCGAACGGGAGTCGTGGTCGTCTTCGGACTGGCCGTGGCCACCGCCGTCATCACCGGTTCGCTGGTTATCGGCGATTCAGTGACCGGCAGTCTTCGAGAAACCGCCCTGTCTCGCCTGGGCAGCATTGACCAGGCGCTGGTGGCCCCGGGGCATTTCCGGGAGCAACTGGCGGACGACTTGATGAACGAGCCATCAGTCTCCACGGCTGTCGAACGCGTGTGCCCGATGCTTCTTTCCCACGGCGCAGCCCGCAAGCCCGACACCCAGGCCGTTGTGCCCGAGGTGGCCGTGTTGGGCGTTGACACCGACTTCTGGGGCTTCTACGCCCTCAAACAACCGCCGGACTTGTCAGGCCGTGAGTGTGCGGTCAACGCCGCTCTGGCCCGCGACCTCGGACTGGTGGAGGGCGACTACCTGTTGCTGACCACGCACCGACAGAGTGCCATCTCCTCCGACACGCTGTTTGCCCGACGAAGCCGCCAAGATACAGCGCCCTCAGTACGCATGTGCGTGAAGTCCATCCTGCCGGCGGGCGGTGCAGGCGATTTCCGCCTCGATGCACAGAGCAGCGCACCGCGAAACATTTTCATCTCTCGACAGTGGCTGGCGTCCCGTCTGAGCAAGCAGGGCCTGGTCAATGTACTGCTCTCGGCGTCCAAGCCCCAGGCACGCGACCGGGCCGCCGAGGTGCTGGCCTCCGCCGTGACAGAGAGTTGCACTCTCGCCGACCACCGTCTCAAGCTACTCGCAAATTCGGAGCAGAACTACCTATCACTGATAAGCGACGCCACAGTGCTGACTGACGCTCAGAGTCGGGCCGCCCGGCAAGCTGCCGAGGATTGCCACGCGCAAAGTGCCATCACCTCAGTCTATCTGGCAACCGACATCTACAATGGTTACATGCCGCCAATGCCTGGACTGTTCTATGTCATGATAGTTGGCCTGGAGCCGCTGGAGCCGTTCTCTTTCGCGGCTGGTCGCGGCGCTCAGCCGGCCAATGGCGAGGTCTGGCTCAACACATGGGCAGCCCAGGA
>JALGTY010000318.1 GCA_029821145.1 Candidatus Zipacnadia bacterium | reverse complement strand
TGCCGTAATGGAGGGGCCGGCCGAAGGTCTGTTCGGCTGTGCCGAACACACCTGAGCCCGGCCCGCGCCTTTTCTCAACCCGTCGCTCGGCCACGACAATAATCATCCCGTAGGTCGGGCATCCTGCCCGACTCCGTTGTTCGTTGCCGTTGTCCCCTCTCCCTCCGGGAGAGGGGCGGGGGTGAGGGTCGCCTCCGACTCGACACAACCTTCACACGACAGAAGGCACACTAGTCGAGGCGCGAGGCCCGCTGGCTCAGGGCCTCCCGCCGATTCTGCCGTTTTGCTCTAGGGCAGTAACCGCTTTCCGCATTTGGCGTCCGCAATATTCGCTCGGGCACGAGCACCGTAGTTTCACGGCCTCCCGCTCTTGTCGCCCGCTTCGGCGCCTCCCAGCAAGACCCTCGACCTCCCCTCCATAAGCGGGTCTCAGACGTCAGTAAACCTGTCTCATGCCCAACGAAGCCAACAGCCACAGGGGTTCGTTACTTGTGGGAGGTCGCGCAACAACCGGTCCTTGACACACGCAAACGCCGCTACGGGGAAATCAACTCATGGCAGAGGTCCGAAATGCCCATTCTTGCAGGTGACCATAGCATCACAAAATTCGCTTATCTGTCAACCTTACTACGGCTGCTGGAGGGCACTCTTGAAGTTGTTGATCAGCCACATGACCTTCTCGTCTTCGGCCACCATGTCGCTGACCTTATTGTAGGCGTGCAGGACGGTGCTGTGGTCGCGGCTGCCGAAATGCCTGCCGATGTCTATGAGACTCAAGTCGGTCAGCTCGCGGGTGAGATAGATGGCGATCTGGCGGGGCCAGACGATCTCCTTGCTGCGCTTGGGGCCGACGATGGCCTGCTGCGGAGTGTCCATCTGGGCGCTGATAAAGGCCAGGATGTCATCCACGTTAATGTGCTTATCCTCGCCATTGGTGGAGTAGTCGGCGATGATGTCCTCCACGACGCTCAGGGTGGGCTGCAGGCCGTTCAGCGACACCGCGGCGCAGATCTTCAGTAGCGCGCCCTCCAGTACCCGGATGTTGGACTCGATTTGCTTGGCCACATATTCGAGCACTTCGCGGTCCAGCTCGATGCCCTCGGCCTGCGCCTTCTTTTCCAGGATGGCGATGCGGGTCTCGACATCCGGAGCGCGCAAATCAGCGACGATGCCCGCCTCCAGCCGGCTCCGCACGCGTGGCGAAAGCGTCTGCAACTGCCGGGGCGGCGCATCACAGGCGATCACAAGCTGCTTGTCGCTCTCATAGATGGCGTTGAAGGTGTGGAAGAATTCCTCTTCGGAGGTCGGCCCGTTTATCGCCGCGATGAACTGGATGTCATCCATGAGCAGGACATCCACATGGCGATACTTGGCGCGGAACCTGGCGGTGCGGTTGTCGCGGATGGCTGAGATCAGGTCATTGACAAACTGCTCGGCCGAAATATACATCACCCGCGCGTCGGGGTTGCGCTCCAGCGCCCGGTGTCCCACCGCCTGCAGCAGATGAGTCTTGCCCAGACCGACCTTGGAATGGATAAACAGGGGATTGTAGGCCGTACCCGGGGAGCGGGCCACCTGCACGGCCGCTGCATGAGCAAACCGGTTGCAGTCTGCAACCACGAAGTTCTCGAAGGTATAACGGGGGTTCAGCATCCCCTGGCTGCCATCGCGTTTGCCGGGCGCTGGTGCAGGTGCGGCGGCGCCAGCTACCTGGGCGGCCTGTGACTCCACCCCTGCTGCCGAGTGCGTGCCCGGGGCGACGCGAGCCGATATTTCGGTCACCAGCACGATGGGCTGATGGGCAAGCTCTTCGAGGGAAGCCTGGATAAGCGGACGGTGCTGGTGGGAGAGGAGGTTGGCGGCGAATTGGTTGGGGACACCCAGCACGAAGATTTCGCCATCGTAGGATAGCGGGACCGATTGTCTCAAAACGCCGTCAAACGTGGCACGCCCCATTCGCTCCCTCAAGAGTGGCAGCGCTTGCTCCCAAAGGCTCTGACTCGCCATGCTCCGATCGTCGGCCACGTCCTAACACCCTTCCCTCTTCCCCCTTCAGAAGAGACTCCGCTTCTCCCAGCGCAAGCGCGAAACTTCTGCACGTGGCCTAGCCACGTCCCTTCCGCGAGGGTCAATCAATGTGCGCCCGGCGATCCCGCTGGTGCTTGCAGTGAACCGACCCGCCCCAGCCACCCTTGTACTGATCGCCGGCCATGTCAAGCTGCTCTGAGCCCAGAGACGATGTGCCTTCTACGCTGCCTCGCAAGCGGCGGCAAATGGTGCCATAGCCGCTTTGCTGTACAATAGGAACCACTATTGCCGAAGCAGTAGGTATTGAACGTTTCCGTGGATAATGCTGCGAAGATTGCTACATGTAGTCGAATATCGCTCTTATGTTTCGTAGCTGCGTCGAGAGGCCCTCAACTATGTCAGAAATGTTACTGCGCCCAGTGTTCCGATCAGTGGCCGCAAGCATATCACACCCGCTCTACAATATGCAAAGGAAATTTTGCGGTATTTCCTTGTTTTTTTGCGAATAAAGACGCAGATTGTTCGAGTGCCCTTGCGTGTGTTGATTCACTTTCCTGCCCGTTTGGCGGATACCTCCTGTATTGACCGCATCGTCGCGCGTTGTATAATGCCCCACAATCAGTCACAATGGCAATGGCGACAAGCGAGACGTCGTACCAACAAGGAGGTAGGAAATTGATTCTGAAGGTATTAGGGACCGCTGCGGCGGAGGGATGGCCGGCGCTGTTTTGCGAATGTGAGGCCTGTCGGAAAGCTCGCAAGTCGGGTGGCAAAGAGATCCGCCGCCGCGCCAGCTACCAACTGGGCAACACCATTCACATAGACTGGGGCCCGGACTCGTACAATTCGATGATCACATTCGGCCTGGATTACTCCGGCCTGGGGCACCTGCTCGTCACTCATGCCCACCCGGACCACTGGATGCCGATCGAGCTGTCCTGGCGACGGCCCGGCTTTTCGCAGTTGCCCGAAGAATCGCTTCTCAACATATATGGCAATGCCAAGGTCGAGCAGCGGCTACTTGCCGAGCTGGATGGGCCGCCTGAGGAATACGCCATGAGCTTCAGCCAAATCGAAGCCTTTGCCGAACTCGATTTAGGTGATGCGACGGCGGTGGCGCTGCCATCCATGCACGCTCCTGACCAGCAGGCGTTCATCTTTCTGCTCGAGGTGGGCGCCAGGCGGGTGCTCATCGGTCACGACACCGGCTGGTTCGCTGACGAGGTGTGGGAGTATCTGGCGTCGCGGCGGCTCAGCTACGTGCTGCTGGATTGTACATACGGCACCAATGACCTGCGCGAGGGGCACATGGGCGGGGCGGCAGTCATCGAGACGGCACGGCGGCTGGAGGAGCTCGGCGCACTGGCCAAAGATTGCCGCCTCATCGCGACGCATTTCTCGCATAATTGTCTGAAGATGCACGATGAGCTCGCGGAGTACTTCGCGCCGCATGACATAGAAGTTGCGTATGATGGGATGGAGGTTGAGGTGTAGGGGAGGCAGGCAGCGCCGATTCGTTGCTGGCGGAGTCACGTCGGCAGGCCTATCCGAAAAGCTACGGCAACGGCACCCCTCACCCCCGACCCCTCTCCCGGAGGGAGAGGGGAGAACGGCAACGGCGGCCCTCACCCCCGCCCCTCTCCCGCAGGGAGAGGGGAGCAAGGCAACGGCGGCCCTCACCCCCGACCCCTCTCCCAGAGGGAGAGGGGAGCAAGGCAACGGCACCCTCACCCCCGGCCTCACCCACTCCGAAGGAGTGGGTACCCGCCGCAGGGAGGGGACAACGGCAACGGACGCGGGCAGTCTATTTGCCCATGTCGCGGAGCCTCTGCAA